>JBOICJ010000188.1:0-6565 GCA_050740035.1 Stenotrophobium sp.
CAGCCAGATGGTCTACAAGCACGCCATCTCGACCGTGGTGCCGGCGCGTGCCGTGCGTGTCTACGATGCCGACAGCGACGTGCACCATGCTGATGCCCCCGGTGAAGAAAATCCTGCCGAGGCGCCATCTGACGCAAGTTGATATTTTTTTGAGCGGGATTGCCCGGTCGTTGCCGGCCGGGATGCGCGTCGCCAGGTTTGCCGATGTTTGAGCGGCCGCAAAAAGGGCAGAAAACCGTACTCGTGCACCTGGAGTTTCCGGGTGCCGATTTCCAGAGCGATGGACGCGAGTTCGAGGAACTGGCGCGCTCGGCGGGTGCCGAAGTGCTGGCCGTGGTCGGCGGTACTCGCCAGAGACCCGACGCCGGGCTTTTCGCCGGCAGCGGCAAGGTCGAGGAAATCGCCGGCATCGTTGCCGCCACCGGTGCCGAGCTGGTGATTTTCAATCACGATCTCTCGCCCAGCCAGGAACGCAATCTCGAAAAAGCCATCAAGTGCCGGGTCCTGAATCGTGCCGGGCTGATCCTGGATATTTTCGCGCAGCGGGCCCGGTCTCACGAAGGCAAGCTGCAAGTGGAACTGGCGCAGTTGCAGCATCTGTCGACGCGACTGGTGCGCGGCTGGACCCATCTGGAGCGTCAGCGCGGCGGCGGGATCGGTCTGCGCGGTCCCGGCGAGACGCAGTTGGAAATGGACCGCCGTCTGATTCGCGAGCGTATCGCCACGCTCAAGCGCCACCTGGAAACGGTGCGCTCGCGCCGTGCGCAGAATCGCCAGGCGCGCGACCGTTCCAATATTCCGACGATTTCGCTGGTGGGTTATACCAACGCCGGAAAATCGACGCTGTTCAATGCCCTGACCGGCAACCAGATTTACGCATCGAGCCAGTTGTTCGCGACGCTGGATACTACGGTGCGCAAACTGGCGCTGCCGGATAGCGAGCCTGCACTGCTGGCCGACACGGTCGGCTTCGTGCGCGATTTGCCGCATGACCTGGTCGCCGCGTTCCGGGCGACGCTGGAAGAAGCGCGGGTCGCGGACTTGCTATTGCATGTAGTGGATGCGGCCGATCCGGAAAGAACCGCGCGCATCGAGCAAGTGTCGGCCGTGCTGGCCGAAATCGAGGCGGATGAAGTGCCCTGCCTTGAAGTTTTCAACAAGATCGATCTGCGCACGGATGCCGAACCTGGCATTGAACGCGATGCCGACGGCCGCGCCATCCGCGTGTGGGTTTCCGCACGGCAGGGGTTGGGGCTGGAGCTGTTGCGACAGGCGATTGCCGAGCGCGTGCGTCCGGCAAATGATGAACATGAGCTGGAGTTGCCGCCGACTGCCGCCAGGTTGCGGGCGCAGCTATTTGCGCATCGCGCGGTACGCAGCGAGCAAACCGACGAGGCCGGCAATTTTCATCTCAGGGTTACAATGCCCTACGAACGTCTGCGTGGCTTATGTGTGGCCGCTGGCGTGAATCCGCCCCGCGCACCCCGCCTCATTGAGGAATGGGAGCTATCCACCTAAAATCGCGGTCTGATGTGAAACATGCGATGCCAGGCAGGCTCGCCTGAGCGGATACGGGTTCGGCATGGCCTGTTTTCCGGGCGCTACAGATTGGAACGAAATTGGCCTCAAAAACAGTACACCGGCATGTCGACGCATAATCAGTGGAGCTTGAATAATGGCTTGGAATGAGCCCGGCCCAGGCCGTGATCCCTGGAATCAGGGCCCCAAAAAGGGTACGGGTTCGCCCGATCTGGAAGAAATGCTGAAACGCCTGAAAGCGCGTCTGAGCGGTTCTGGCAGCAAGACTCCGGGCAGCCCCATGTCCGGTCGGATCTGGGGTCTGCTGATCGCCGCACTGGCGGTGCTCTGGATCGCATCGGGATTTTACGTCGTCGACGAGCAGGAACGTGGCGTCGTGCTGCGGTTTGGCCGCTACGTGACGACCACTCAGCCCGGTTTGCGCTGGCATCTGCCGTGGCCGGTTGAGGACGACGAGGTGGTCAATGTCACTGGCATCCGTTCGATCAAGGACGAGGCGGTGATGCTGACCAAGGACGAGAACATCGTCGATGTGGATTTGTCGGTGCAATACCGCGTGTCCTCGGCCGAGGACTATCTGTTCAATGTAGATGACCCGGATACGACGCTGAGGCAGGCAACCAAATCCGCGGTGCGCGAAGTGGTTGGCCAAAGCACCATGGACTACATCCTGACCGACGGCCGCGAGGAAGTCGGCAACCGCACCAAGCAGTTGTTACAGGATCGCCTCGACGCCTACAAGACCGGTCTGGTGGTCACCGAAGTCAACATGCAGCAGGCGCAGCCGCCGGAGCCGGTGCAGGCGGCTTTTGCCGATGCGATCAAGGCGCGCGAAGACCAGCAGCGGCTCAAGAGCGAGGCTGAGGCCTACGCCAACGCCCGTTTGCCCAAGGCCCGCGGCGCAGCGGCGCGGCAGATGGCTGAAGCCACGGGATATCGTGCCAAAGTTATTGCCCGTGCCCAGGGTGACGCATCACGTTTCCTGCAGCTCGATGCGGAGTACCGCAAGGCGCCCAAGGTCACGCGTGAGCGCCTGTATCTGGACAGCATCGGCAGTGTGCTTTCAAACAGCAGCAAGGTCCTGGTCGATGTCGACAAGGGCAGCTCGATGATTTATCTGCCGCTGGACCAGATCATGAAGAATCAGCCGAAGATGCCTGCGCTTGCCAGTCCGCCCGATGCCACTACACCCGGCACTGCGCCCAGCGGTAGCAGCGGCGGCAGTTCGGGTTCGACGGATTCCGGCGATGCTTCACGTTCGCGTGAGCGGGGGCGTCCATGAGCAAGAATCCTGTTTTCTGGCTGGTCGTGCTGGCGCTACTGCTGCTCACCGGTTACAGCAGTGTCTTTACCGTCGATCAGCGCGATCGCGCCGTGTTGTTCCAGTTGGGTGAAATCAAGGGCACCGACTTCGGACCGGGACTGCACTTCAAGATTCCGTTCCTGCAATCGGTCGACTTCTACAATGGCCGCGTGCTGACGCTGGACAGTCAGGTCGAAAATTTCCTGACCGCCGAGAAGAAGAACGTGGAGGTCGATTACTACGTCAAGTGGCGTATCGCCAACACCACGACCTATTACCGCGCCACGGGCGGGCAGCAGTTGGTCGCGATGGACCGCTTGTCCAGCATCGTCAATCGCAATCTGCGCGACCAGTTTGGCTCGATGACGATCCAGCAGGCGGTGGCCGGCGAGCGCAATTCGTTGACGACCGCACTGGAAAAGGCGACCGCCGACAAGGTCAAGGACCTCGGCATACAAATCGTCGATGTCCGCGTCAAACGCATCGATCTACCCAAGGAGGTCAGCGCATCGGTCTACGACCGCATGCGCGCCGAGCGTACGCGCGTCGCGTCCGACCTGCGTGCGCGTGGCGGCGAAGCGGCCGAGAAAATCCGCGCCGATGCCGATCAGGAGGCCGAGGTGACGCTGGCCGATGCTTATCGCGACGCCGAGAAAATCCGTGGTGAAGGCGATGCCAAGGCGGCAGACATCTACGCCAAGGCTTACGGCCAAGACCCTGCGTTCTACAGTTTTTATCGCAGCCTGAGCGTTTACCGCGATGCATTCAGCAGCAAGCAGGACGTGCTGGTGCTGGAACCGAAAGGTGAGTTGTTCCGCTATTTCAAAGGCGACGGGGCTGGAAAATAGCATTGAATTGGCATGAACTGGCCCGCGCATTGGCGCTGGTGATGGTGATCGAGGGTCTGGCACCATTTGCTGCGCCGGCGCGCTGGCGCATGATGCTGCTGAATGTTGCAGGCTTCGAAAGCCGGACCCTGCGCGCGATCGGTCTGCTCAGCATGCTGGCCGGAATTATCCTACTACAGTCGTTGAGCTGAACATGTCGATTGAACGCTGGATGTTGCCCGATGGTATGGAAGAAGCCCTGCCGCCATTTTCGTGGCAGCTGGAAGATCTGCGGCGCAAGCTGCTGGATTACTACAGGGCGTCAAAATACGAACTGATCCAGCCGCCGTTTCTCGAGCATCTCGACACCTTGCTGTGCGGTGGCGCGCACGATCTCGAGCATCAGACCTTCAAGCTCACCGATCCCGCCAGCGGCCGGCTGCTCGGTTTGCGTTCGGACATGACGCCACAGGCCGCGCGCATCGCTGCGCGGCGTTATGCGGATATTCCGGTGGTGCGGTTGTGCTATCTCGGCACGGTGCTGCGAACCCGGCCGGATCGTCTGGGCGGCCCGCGTTCGCCGCGCCAGGTCGGTTGCGAGATTTTTGGCGAGGCCGGACTGGCCGCGGATATCGAGATACTGCGCGTCATGCTCAAGACGCTGGCGCTTGCCGGCATCGGCGATGTGCATCTCGATCTGGGGCACGTCGGGATTTATCGCGCCATCGTCAGGCGCCTGAAAATCGACCAGGACAGTGAATCCGTCCTGTTCAATATTCTCCAGCGCAAATCCTTGCCCGATCTGCAGGAATTCGCGGCCGCATGCCGCATGCCCAGGCGCACGCTGCAATCGTTGACGCAGTTGATGGATTTGCACGGCGATCCCAGTGTGCTCAGGCACGCACGGACGACGCTGGCCGATGGCGGCGACGAGGTTGCGAACGCGCTGAACACGCTGGACCGGATCGTCGCGGCATTGCAGGCGGAATTTCCCGGCCTGCCGCTGCATGTCGATCTGGCCGAGTTGCGCGGATACCGCTACGAGACCGGCATGGTCTTCGCTGCGTTTGTTCCAGATCATGGACGCGATCTGGCGCGCGGCGGCCGCTATGACGGTATCGGTCGTGAATTTGGTGCCGCGCGACCGGCGACCGGCTTTTCGGCGGACATCAATGAGCTTTTGCGCTTGGCCAGGCCCGCGCAAGCAACGCGCAGTTCGGCTGCGAAACCACGCAGGAAATAATGCTTTCCGCACCGGGCACGGTATTTGCCGAACCGGTCACTTAACGAGAATCTCATGGGTAAATCAGTCGTAGTCATCGGTGCGCAGTGGGGCGATGAAGGCAAGGGCAAAGTCGTCGACTTGCTGACCGATCGTGCGCAGGCCGTGGTGCGCTTTCAGGGCGGGCACAATGCCGGTCATACGCTGGTCATCAAGGGACAGAAAATTGCGCTCAACCTGATTCCCTCGGGAATCATGCGCGAAGGTGTGGCCTGTCTGATCGGCAACGGCGTGGTGGTCTCGCTGCCGGATCTGATCAAGGAAATCGCCAAGGTCGAAGCGGCTGGCATGTCGGTGCGCGATCGCTTGCGCCTGTCCGAGGCGGCGCCGTTGGTGCTGCCGGTGCATGCGCAGCTCGATAAGGCGCGCGAACTCGCGCGTGGCATCGCCAAGATCGGCACGACCGGCAAGGGCATCGGTCCCGCGTATGAAGACAAGGTCGCCCGGCGCGCGGTACGCGTTGGCGATTTATTCCATCGCGAGCGGCTCGCGGCAAAGCTGGGCGAATTGCTCGCTTACCACAACTTCGTTCTACAGCATTACTACAAGGAATCTCCGGTTGATTTTCAGCAGACGCTGGACGAACTGCTGAGTTATGCCGAAGTGGTGCGGTCGATGGTAGCCGATGTCACCGAGTTGCTCAGGCAGCATCTGAAGCGCCAGGACAATGTCCTGTTCGAGGGCGCCCAAGGCGCGCTGCTGGACATCGATCACGGCACCTATCCCTACGTCACCTCCAGCAATACCACGGCGGGCGGGGCGGCAACCGGTACCGGCGTCGGTCCGCGCAATCTCGATTATGTGCTGGGCATCGTCAAGGCCTATGCCACGCGCGTCGGCGGTGGCCCATTTCCGACCGAGCAGGACAACCATACCGGCCAGCATATCCGCGACCGTGGCGACGAGTACGGCACCGTCACGCGTCGCCCGCGGCGCTGCGGCTGGTTCGATGCGGTGGCGGCACGGCGCTCGATCTTCAACAACAGCGTCAGTGGGCTGTGCGTGACCAAGTTGGATGTGCTCGACGAACTTGAGACCATCCGCATCTGCACCGGCTACCGCGTCAACGGCAAGCCGGTCGAGGTGCCGCCGATCGGTGCCGAAGGCTTCGATGCGGTCGAGGCGGTCTACGAGGATTTGCCCGGCTGGATGTCTTCCACGGTTGGCATCAGCGATTATCAGAAGCTGCCGGAAAATGCGCGCCGCTATCTCAAGCGCATGGAGGAAGTGACCGAAACCGAGGTTGCCATCATCTCCACCGGGCCGGATCGCGTGCACACCATCGTGCTGAGGAACCCGTTCGATTGAGCGGGTTGCTCTCCGAATTCGTGATCGCCGCGGGGGCGATGAGCCTGTCGGGCCATACTCTCGAAGCGAAAGTGTGGGAAACTGGCCACACGGTGCCAAACAAAAAAGCCCGGCAGTGCCGGGCAGTTTTATTTGGTGCCGAGAAGAGGACTCGAACCTCCACGGTGTTACCCGCCAGTACCTGAAACTGGTGCGTCTACCAATTCCGCCATCTCGGCAGCGGACGCGGAGACTAAAGGCGGCGCCAGACTTTGTCAATGAAACGAAACAAAAACAGCTCTGTGGAATCCTCTCGCGGCGGCAAGC
>JBOICJ010000189.1:0-5333 GCA_050740035.1 Stenotrophobium sp.
GGCTGGAACAGGCTGACGCCGTAGCTGACGAACAGTTTCGGCGTGAGGTATTTGCCCAGCGTCAGCTGCGCCGCCTGCGTGGTGTAGGCGTTGGCGCCGACATTTTGCGCGGCGCGCGAGCCGCTGATGGCGGTGGCGTCGGCGGCCACCGATGAACTGGTCACCGGCGCCTGTCCGATCGAGACCTGGTCGAGACCGACGCCAGCCCCCAGTTTCTGCGCCAGATAATCGCCGCCGGACAGACCCAGCGTCAGCGCCGCCTGCGACATTGCGCTGCGATCGTCGCTCGAACTCTGGTCGAGCGAGCGCCCCAGCACCAGCCACGAGAGTTGCTGCTCGCGCGGCATCGCCGGATCGGATTGCAGCGTCAGTTGCGGTTTGTCGAGCGTGCCGCGGACCCGCACGCCGATGGTGATGTCCTGCTGCGGGCGCCGCGTGGCGTAGAGGTCCACCGCCGGCTGCGTCACCGGCCCGCCGCTGAAAATCAGGCGTCCGTTCTGGATGCTCAAATCCTGACCGTAGGCCTTGTAATGTCCGTCCACCAGTTGCAACTCGCCCTGCGCGCGCGTCTCGCGCTGCGGCTCGTCGGTGAGCGTCACCGCGCCGGTCAGGCGCGTGCTCAGGCCGAAACTCTTGACCTCGACATGATCGCCCAGCGTCAGCTTGAGCTGGCTGTAAATCTTCAGCGGCGAGGACGGCTCGGCCGGTTGCGCACCGACGATGACCTGGTCCTTGCTCACCGTGACGCCGTTGTCGTCAAGCTCGTGCGGCGTGATCTCGGCCCTGGGCACGGCCAGCGTGCCGTCGAGGCGGATGACGCCGGCGTCCGCAAGCAGATACAGATCGGGCGACGCCCAGATGCGCGCGTCGGGCGTCGCCATCACCTGAACATTTTCGCCGCTGAGCGTCAGGTCGGCGTGCAGCGGCGACGATGACGGATCGACGCTGCCGTGCAAATCCAGCGTGCCGCCGCCGGAGGTCATGGTGCCGGTCAGCGTCAGCGGCCCGTCGCCGTTACCGCTGGCCTGCAACTGCAGGTTCTCGAGGGTGATGCCGGCAACGGCAAGCCTGGCGCGGCCATCGCTCAGCGCGAGGTGTCCGCCGATGCGCGGCAGGCCGATGCTGCCGCCAAAATCGAGTTGCCCGCCGATGCGCCCGGCGGTGTCCTGCAGCGCCGGCAGCAGCGTGCCGACGAGACCGAGATCCGGCACATCGATCTGCGCGCTGCCGGACAGGGCGCGCGCGGCGTAGTCCGCCGCCGGCGCGGCGCTGGCATCGGCGCGCACCGTGCCGCGCGAGGTTTGCAGATCCAGCGTCGCGTGCAGACGGCCCGACTGATCGTCGAGCCTGAAACTGCTGGGCAAAATCTCCAGCGGCGGCGCCTGCGGAACCTCGATGCGCGAACGGCCGAGATTGAGTACGACGCTGGCGGCGGCGATATCGCCCTGCGCGATTTCGATGCTGCCGTTGCCGTCGGCGCTGCCGCTGAGGTCGAGATTGGGCGGCAGCACCGGCTTGAACGTGGCCAGCGCCAGACGGTCGAGCGTCCACGACAGGCGCAGACCCTGGCGCACGACGTTCTGTTCCAGCCGCAGACAGACGCGGCCGCCGTCGCCGCTGAGGCAGGCGGGCTCGACGCTCTGGCGTTTTTTCCCGAGCAGCAGGCCGATGGGCTTTTCCAGCGTCCACGCCGGCAAGCCGGCGGGCGTCAGGCGCAGCGCCGCGACATTGCCGCCCCATTCCATTTTTTTGCGGTTGTAGCCGCCGTCGGCGCTGAGGCTCAGATCGCCGCGCTCGGTATCGGCGTCGAACTGGATATGCTGGTAAATCTCGAGGCCGGTCACGGCGAGCTTGGCGCTTTGCACCATCTGCCCCGCAAGCTGCGCATCGGCCAGTTGCAGCGTCAGATGCGAGGGCTGTTGCGGATCGAGATCGGCGTTCCAGCTCAGCGCGCCCAGCCGCTCGCCACGATAACGCACCGAGGCGGCGGCGCCCTGCGTCACCAGATGCGGCGTGGCCAGCGGCCCCTGCAGCTTGAACGTCAGTTGCGCATGACCGTAAAGATCCGGCAGCAGTGTCGTCAGGTCGGGGCTGTCGAATTTTCCGCTCAGGTCGAATGGCGGCGTCGCCCGGCCATTGGCGCTGAGATTCGTCGTGCCTGCAGTCAGCGCGAACCTGCGCAGATCGAGATTGCCATCGGCCAGTTCGCCCTGCGCGGTCAACGCCAGCGGATGGCCGCGCAGCTGCGAGTCCGCGATCCGCGCATTGAATGAAACGACGTCACGGCCGGCGCGCGCTGCGGTCGCGGCGCCGATCGTGCCGTTGAGATCGCCGCGCCACTGCGGTAGAAACTGCGCCGGGTTGAAATGCGCGATCTGCAACTGCGCGTCGGCGCTGAGCGACGGCGCCCAGGCCACGCGGCCCTTGCCGTCGACGCGGCCCTTGCCGGACTGCAACTGGAAACGTTGCAGCTCGACGCTGCGCAAATCGGTGCTGCCGACCGCCGTCAGGGTCAGCGGCTGCCCGCGCAGTGTCGATGGCGTGATGTTGACCTGGAAGCCGATCTGCGGATGGCCAGCGCGCTGGGTGGTCAGGGTGCGGGCGATACCGTAGATCTCACCCTCCCAGCCCTCGGCGAACAGACCTGGATCGAAGCGGGTGAAGCGCAACGTGAGATCGGCGCGCAGTGCCGGCGCCCAGTCGATTTGACCCTGCGCATACAACGAGCCTTGACCGGCAGCCAGATCGAGCGAAGCCACCCGCAATTTATCCAGGCTGCCGCCGCCGTCCGCATCGAATTTCAGCGGCACCTTGCGCAGCGTGGCGTTGCCGCGCAATTCGTAGTGAAAGCCGTCGAGCGGGCCGGTGACATGCAGGCTGCCGCCGAACCCGCTCAGCGTTGGCGGCACGCGGGTCGCGACCAGCGGCCAGCGCAGACCCTGCCATTGCAAGTGCAGGTCGCTAGCGACCTTGTCGATGCCGAAACGGCCTTTGACGCTGAGTTCGCCCGGACCCTTGATCGTCAACTGCTGCACATCGACATGATCGCCGGACATCTGCGCCTGTCCGCTGGCCTGCAGCGCGCCGGTTTGCGGCAGCTCGGCGGCAAGCTGCGTAATCTGCAATTGCCGCCCGATCCAGCTTGCGGCCAGCCGCGCCTGCGGCAGATTCAACAGGTCTTCGTGCTCGCGGCTTAGCTGAAAATCCTTCAACACGAATCCATCGATCACCACATTCAGCGGCAGGCGTTGCGGCAGTTCACGCAATGGCGCTGACGGCGTATCGTCCGGCGGCGGCAACTGCACATGGAGTCCCGCGATCTCGGCCGAGATCACATGCAGGCGACGCAGCAGCAGCTCACTGCCGTGCACGCGCAGATGCAACCGGCGGATATCCACCTGCAAGCCATTGCTGCCCCGGTAATGCACGTTGCTCAACAGACTCTCGCCGAGCAGACGACCTTGCGCCGAGCCGATGCTCAAATGCTCGCCGCCATAGCGATTCGCCAGCGCCACGGCGGCCTGCAAACCGCTCTGTGTGCACAGCACGAAGCCGATCGCCACGACGAGCGTCAGCAACAGCGCCGGCAGCACGCCAAGCGTCAACGGCAGCCGCAAGCGCCGGCTCACAGTCCCACCCTCACGCCAAGATGCAGGCGCACCGGCGAAGCGCCGTGATCGAAGGGATGCGCCAGATCGATGGCGATGGCGCCGAATGGCGCGCGATAGCGAAAGCCCAGACCGGCACCGTAGTGCAGCAGCACGTTGGGCACGTCGTCGGCGCCGCCGGCGTCGACGAAAGCGGCGGCGCCGTAATTCTTGTAGACGTCGTAATCCAGCTCGATGCTGCCGGTGGTCAGATACTTGCCGCCGACGACATTGCCCTTGCTGTCCCTGGGGCCGAGCGATTGATAGCTGTAACCACGCACGCTGTCGTCGCCGCCTGCGAAGAAGCGCTGCGACGGCGGCAGCGTCTGGAATTTCGACACCAGCGCGCCGCCTTCCTCGACGCGGCCGAGCAGACGCAGGCGCCGCGCCAGCGGATAGACGCCGCGCAGGCGCAGCAGTCCCTCGATGAAATCGGTATCGGACAACACCGATCTCGACGCGCCATGAATATCCATCGAGACGAACCAGCCGCGGCGCGGGTAGATCGGATCGTTCAGTTCGGTGCGGCTCAGCGTGACGCCCGGCGTCAGCAGCACGCTGCTCATCTGCGGCTGGTCCTTGAGCGTGTAATTGTCGTGGGTGTAGGTCAGGTAATAGCGGCGCTGCCAGACGCCGAGCTGGCGGTCGTAGGCGGTCCCGAACGAATACAGTTTTTCATCGATGCCCTGGAAATTCTGCTTCAGTCCCTGCCCGGTGAAACTGATGTTGTCGCCGGGATGCGTGCCGTAAGGGATGCGGTACTCGGCGATCGCAGTGCTGATGTTCTGCGACGGCCGCACCTCGAATCGCAGCTTGTGGCCGTATTTGTTCAACCTGCGAAACTCGACGCCGGCGAGCGAGCGCGGGCCGGTGTCGGTGCCGTAACCGGCGCCGATGCGATAGGCCTGCGGCTTCCTCGGCGTGGTGCGGATCGTCACCGGTATGCGCCGCTGCGCATCGGCCTGATTTTTTTGCGCGTCGATCTCGACGCTCTGGAAATAGCCGAGATCGCTGAAGGTGAATTGCGTCGCCAGCAGTTTTTCGGCGTCGAAAGGCTCGCCGGCGTGGACTTGCAGATAACGCCGCAGGAACGCGTCGTCGAGCTTGCCGTCCTGCTCGATGCCGATGTCGCCGAAGAAATAGCGCGGCCCGGTGTCCAGCGTCAGCAGGACTTCGGCGGTGTTGGCGTCGGTGTCCACGCGCAACTCGTGCCGGCTGAATGCGGCATCGAGGTAGCCTTCGTGCTGCGCCGCCTGCAGCAGGCGCGTTTTCAGGTTTTCGTAGCGCGCGTGATCGAGTGGCTGGCCGACGCGCAGACGCGGATGCTTGAGAATTCTTTGCAGCGCGGCATCGTTCCCGCCGTCGCCGTTGACGACGAGGTCGATCTTGCTGATGTCGGTGCGCGGCCCCGGGTTCACCGTGTACGTCACGGTCCAGTCGGGCGTACTGCCGGTGATCTTGGAAGTGATCTCCGGGTTGTACCAGCCGAAAGGCTGCAACGCGCTGCGGATATCCTGCGGCCCCTGCCGATACTGGCGCTGCACCTCGGCGGCATCGTACTTGCCGCCGCCGGCGTCCACCGACTTGGCGTAGTCGAGGATACCGATCTGCGCATAGACGTTGTCGGCGGCGGCGTCATCCAGTCCGCGCACGCGCACGTCGATGCCGGCAAATGCCGCCATCGAC
>JBOICJ010000190.1:0-2400 GCA_050740035.1 Stenotrophobium sp.
AGCTGGAACAGCGTGGTCTTGCCGGCGCCGCTGGGACCGACCAGCGCCACGGTCTCGCCTTCGCGGATGTCCAGCGTGATGTCGTCCAGGGATGCGGTCAACGGCCGTGACGGGTAGTGGAAGGTCACGGCTTCGAACTGGATGCGCGCCTGCCGCGTCTCGGGGAGAGTCTGCGGCGTGGCTGGCGCGCGGATGATCGGTTCGGCGGCGAGCAATTCCATCAGGCGTTCGGTGGCACCGGCCGCGCGCATGACATCGCCCCAGACTTCCGACAGCACGCCGATGCCGCCGGCAGTGAAGATCGCATAGAGGATGAACGAGGCGAGATCGCCCGCGGTCATGCCGCCGGACACCACTGCCTGTGCGCCGAGCCACAGCACGAAGACGATGGCGCCAAACACGCCGACGATCACGCCTGCGGTCATGCCGGCACGCAGTTGGGTGCGCCGGATCGCCGTGCGGAAACTGTTCTCGACCGAGACGTTGAAACGCTGCTCCTCGTAGCGCTCGTGGGTGAACGCCTGCACCACCGGAATCGCATTGAGAATCTCGCCGGCCACCGCCGAGGTTACGGCGATCTTGTCCTGCGATTCGCGCGACAGGCGCCGCACGCCGCGCCCGATCGCCACCAGCGGCAAGACCACCACCAGCAGCAGCACGACGATGATCGCGAACAGATGCAGGCTGGTCACGGCCAGCATGATCATGCCGCCGATGAACTGGAAGAAACTGCGCAGCCCCATCGAGATCGAGGAACCCACCACGGTCTGCACCAGCGTCGTATCGCTGGTCAGGCGCGACAGCACCTCGCCGGTCTGCGTGGTCTCGAAATACTGCGGCGACTGCGCCAGCATGCGCTGGTAAATCGCACTGCGCAGATCGGCGGTGACGCGCTCGCCGATCCAGCTCACGACGTAAAAACGGCCGGCAACGGTGAAACCCCAGAACACCGCGATGCCGAACAGTCCCAGGAAATAGCCGTGCATCGCCGCGCCCGCGACGAAGCCGTGGTCGATCAGGGCGCGCAGCGAAATCGGCACGCTGAGCATCGACGCCGAGCCCAGGCACAGCAGCAGGAACGCCCACAGCATCTGCCGCCGGTAGGGTTTCAGGAACGGCCACAATGCCCGCAACGATACCAGCCGGCGCACCAGCGGCTTCGCCTGTGCGGGCACAACAGTCAACGATTCCATTGCCGCGCTCTTGTCCATGTCCGTCTTCTCAGATGCCGACCTGGAAACCCAGTTCCACCACGTCATCCGGCGGCAGCCGGTAGAACGCGGTGGCGCGCAGCGCGTTACGCTTGAGTACCGCGAACAGCCGCTCACGCCACAGCCACATGCCTTCGATTGCGGCGTCTGCGATGACATTCTGCCGGCCGACGTAGTAGGTGATGCGCTCGAAATCGAGCACCAACCCGAGTTTCTCGCAGAGTTTCAGCGCGACCGGGATATTCGGCGTCTGCATGTAACCATAGTTGACGATCACCCGCGTGATGCCGGGCGCGACGCCATAGACCTGCAGGCGCTCCAGCGCGGGCACACGCGGCTCGTCATGCGCCACCACGGTCAGAAACACCGCTTCCGACTGCAAAATGTGATGCCGCTGCAAGTGGCGCAGCACATAAGGCGGCACCCGGTCATCGGGCGTGAAAAACACTGCGGTGCCGGCGATGGGATAAGGCGTGTCCTGCCGCAGGGTTTGCACCAGCTCGGATAGCGGCTTGCCTTGACGTGTCCAGCCCTCCAGCAGCAGCACGCTGCCACGGCCCCAGGTCGTCATCAGCACGAACACCAGCAATGCCACACTGACCGGATACCAGCCGCCGCCTTCGATCTTGAGCAGGTTGGCACCAAAGAAGGCAAGGTCCACCACCAGAAACACCGCCATCAGCACCGATGCCAGCCACGGATTCCAGTCGAAGCGCCGCGCCACGAAGAACGCGAGAATGGTGGTGATGACCATGGTCGTCGCCACTGCGATACCGTAAGCCGCCGCCAGCGCGCCCGAACTCTTGAAGCCCAGCACCAGGCCAATGGTCGCCAGCATCATCACCCAGTTGACGAAGGGGATGTAGACCTGGCCTTGCTCTTCGGCCGAAGTCTGGATGATGTTCAGGCGTGGGGCCTGCCCCAGTTGCACCAGTTGCCGTGTCAGTGAAAAAGTCCCGGAGATCACTGCCTGCGACGCCACCGCCGTCGCCAGCCCGGCGAGGATCACCAGCGGGTAGATCGCCCAGCCCGGCGCCAGATGGTAGAACGGGTCGGAGGTGGCCAGCGGATCGTTCAACAACAACGCACCCTGCCCCAAATAGTTCAACAACAGAGCCGGTAGCACCAACACGAACCAGACCCGGCGGATCGGGCTTGCGCCAAAATGCCCCATGTCGGCGTACAGTGC
>JBOICJ010000191.1:0-2145 GCA_050740035.1 Stenotrophobium sp.
AATCGCCACCCTTGACCAGGATATCCGGCAGCGCTGCCGTAATCAGGCGCGCCGGCGTGTCTTCGCTGAATGGCACCACCCAGTCCACGCTCTTGAGCGAGGCCAGCATGCGCATGCGGTCATCGCAGGCGTTGAGCGGACGGGCATCGCCCTTGAGCCGCTTGACCGAGTCGTCGCTGTTGACGGCGACGACCAGCACATCGCCGAGTTTCTTCGCTGCTTCGAGGTATCGCACATGGCCGACGTGCAGCAGGTCGAAGCAACCGTTGGTCATGACCACGGTTTCGCCCTGCGCCTTTGCGCGCGCAACACGCAGCAGCAACTCGTCTTCGCCAAGCACGCCGCTGTCGCCTTCATGCTGACGGCGGATGGCGTGGTGCAACTCCGCGAGGGACACGGTCGCGGTACCGATCTTGCCGACGACGATCCCCGCTGCAAGATTGGCGAGACGGCAAGCGTGCGCCAGTTCCTGGCCCGCCGCCAGCGCCGCGCCCAGTGTCGCGATCACGGTATCGCCGGCGCCAGTGACGTCATAAACCTCGCGCGCCTCGGTCGGCAGATGCAACGGCGCATGCCCCGACTGGATCAGGGTCATGCCGTGCTCGCTGCGCGTGATCAGCAACGCAGACAGATCAAGCTCGGCGCGCAGTTGTTCGCCCTTGATCACGATCTCGGCTTCGTCGGCACACTTGCCGACCACGGCCTCGAACTCGCTCATGTTCGGCGTCAGAAGCGTCGCGCCGCGATAGATCCGGTAGTCGCTGCCCTTGGGATCGACCAGCACCGGCTTGCTCTGCACGCGCGCTTGCTGGATCAACGCCTGCACATCGCTGAGCGTGCCTTTGCCGTAGTCGGACAGGACCACCACGTCGCTGTCCATCAGCGCCAGCTTGTAGCGCGCCTGGTAGGTTTCGCGGTCGAAGGCGCCGGCCACCGACAGCGACTCCTCGAAGTCGAGCCGGATCAACTGCTGGTTGCGCGACATGATGCGCAGCTTGGCGATGGTCGGCAGACCCGCGGTCTGCACAAAATCCGCGGCAATGCCTTTTTCATCCAGACCGATGCGCAGCAGGTCGGCCGCCTCATCCTGGCCGACCACGCCCAGCAGATGCGTTTTGACACCGAGCGCCGCGACATTGAGCGCGACGTTGGCGGCGCCGCCGGGCCGCGTCTCGCTGTTGCGAACCTGCACCACCGGCACCGGCGCTTCCGGCGAGATGCGCGTCGTCGCACCGCCCCAGTAGCGGTCGAGCATGACATCGCCGGCGACCAGCAGGCGGGCTTTGGAGAAATCGGGAATGGCGTTGATCATTTTCGCTGCCTCGCCACAATGCCACTACCTTAATGCGAATCCATCCAGATGTAACTCTGGCCTACAAACCGTCATTCCGAGCCCACCTATCTGCCGTCATTCCGGGGCGCCTCAGGCGAACCCGGAATCCAGTGCGCACTCGCCGAGCCTTCTGGATTCCCGCATGCGCGGGAATGACAAAACAACAAAAAGAGCGCTGTGCCCCGACATCGTTCCGAATCGCACTTGCTCCACCATGTATTCCATACCGAACCTATCTGCCGTCATTCCGGGGCGCCGCAGGCGAACCCGGAATCCAGTGCGCAGTCACGGAACCTTCTGGATTCCCGCATGCGCGGGACTGACAAAACAACAAAAGAGCGCTGTGCTCCGACATCGTTCCGAATCGCACTTGCTCCACCATGTATTCCATACCGCACCTATCTGCCGTCATTCCGGGACGCCGCAGGCGGACCCGGAATCCAGTGCGCACTCGCCGGACCTTCTGGATTCCCGCATACGCGGGAATAACGGCAGGGAAGGACGGGAATGACGAGTTGGAGCCGTCAATACTTGAACGAAAATGCTCTAAATGTGGCTAAGCCAATCCGCGTAAGTGTCGCTCTCGCCCTTGACCAGCTTGAGATAGGCCGCCTGCAGCTTTTCGGTGATCGGCCCGCGCTTGCCATGGCCGATGCTGCGGTTGTCGACCTCGCGCACCGGCGTCACTTCGGCGGCGGTGCCGGTGATGAAGCATTCCTGCGCCGTCGCCATCTCTTCCGGCTTCATCGTCCGTTCGATCAGCTTGTAGCCGCGCTTCTTGGCGAGCGCGATCACCGTCTGGCGGGTGATGC
>JBOICJ010000192.1:0-6782 GCA_050740035.1 Stenotrophobium sp.
GTATGGATGTCCTCGATGCCGCTGCCGTACACGCGCAGCGCCTCCAGCACACCACTGAGGGGATGGCGGCCGCTCTCCAGCTTCAGCTCCAGCGTGCCGTTTTTTTCGCTGGTCACCAGCGCGCGCAAATCTTGCGGCAGCTTGCCGGCGTCAGCGAGCTTGAGCCGCAGGAACCGGAACGGATGCTTGGCCAGCAGATTCTCCGTGGTTTCCAGCGCGCGCAATTCGCCCTTGTCGAGGATGGCGATGCGCTCGCACATGTCCTGCGCTTCTTCCAGATAGTGCGTGGTCAGCACCACGGTGGTGCCAGCCTTGTGCAATTCGCGCATGAATTTCCACAGCGTACGCCGCAGTTCCACATCCACGCCCGCGGTCGGCTCATCGAGAATCACCACCGGCGGCTTGTGTACCAGCGCCTGCGCGATCAGTACGCGGCGCTTCATGCCGCCTGACAATGCGCGCATGCTCGCCCCACGCTTGCCGGACAGATCGAGCTGTTCCAGCAGATGATCGATCCACGGCCAGTTTTCCCGGCCACAGCCGTAATAGCCGGCCTGCAGGCGCAGCATGTCGACGATGTTGAAGAACGGATCGAACACCAGCTCCTGAGGCACCACACCGATGCTGCGGCGCGCCGCGCGCCAGTCGCTCACGGTGTCGTGGCCCAGCACGCGGATGCGGCCCTGGGTGGCGCGCACCAGTCCGGCAATGATACTGATCAGCGTGGATTTACCGGCGCCGTTGGGTCCGAGCAGGCCGAAGAACTCGCCGCGCCGGATCTGGAATTCGATGCCTTTCAGGGCTTCGATCTTGCCGTAGGTCTTACGAATGCCGGAGATGGCGAGGGCGTCGGTCATAAGCGGCGAATTATACGCGTCGGCCCCGGCGATTTTTCCGTATATCCGGCCTCAAGCCACTAAACTTGATGCCATGTCCACCACCATCCTGTGGCTGCCGGAACTCGCCGCGCTGACTGATGACGCCATCCACGCCCTTTGGGAAAAGCCGGTACTGCTCGCCGGCACCGGCTACCCCAGACCCATCGTCGATCTGACGGCCACGCGCACGCGGGCGCTGTCGACCTACAACACAACAGGGGCACTTCTGCGGGCTTCACGACGTAATGGCATGCGTCATAACTGCACCGGAATCGAAAACCGCTCAAGTAAACGGATTCACCCCGATCCAGCGCGTGTGCAGCCAGAATGCAAACGCCGCCCATGCCGCCACGCCGATCGCCACCGTCAGCACGTCGCCGATCAGCGTGCCCGCCGGATAGGTCGTGCCGGCCGCCCGATCACGACGGCGCGAAACCACGAAATTGGCGACGGCCCAGAGCAGGAACGTGCCGAACAGCACCACGTCGTGCAGCATGCCGGTCGCCAGCAGGTGCCCGAACGCCCAGGTCTTGGTCGCCGCCAGCATCGGGTGCCCGATCTTCTGCTTGAGATGATTGCGCGGCACATACGCCGCCACAAACAGCACGAACGCAATCAGCGTGAACAGCGCATTCAGGTGCCGCAATGCGGACGGCGGGGTGTACAGCAACTCCGGCTGCATGCGCGCCTGGCCAAAGCCCACCACGATCAGCGCGAAACCGGCGATCGACACCAGCGAGAACAACCCTTTCCAGCCGTTGACCCCAAGCCGCTCGATCTGCCGCAGCCGCCAGCCGTCGGCAAACATGCGCAGCGAATGCGCGCCGAGGAAAATCACCAGACCGGAAATCAACATGGACATGATCGAGCACTCCTGCATTCATTACCCTTGGGAAATCGCCGGGCGCCAGCCGTTCGCGGCACAACATAGCAGATAAAAAGCACCACCCGCTCGCATGAGTTCAAGATAAAATATTGTTATAAATTATATAATATATATTATATTATATAATAATTTGTAACAACACTCATGCGTATAGGCCAAAGAGCGGGTGGGCCTTGAGCAAGCCTCGCGGGTTATCATCCGCCTTCCCCGGTTCAGCCACTGCCGACATGGACGCTGCGACACTGCAAAAGATGGGCCGCAAGGTAATCGAGATCGAGCGCGACGCGCTGGATGCGCTGTTGCCGCGCGTCAACGGCGACTTCGCCCGCGCCTGCGAAATCATGCTGGCGTGCAAGGGCCGCATCGTCGTCACCGGCATGGGCAAGAGCGGCCACATCGGCGGCAAGATCGCGGCGACGCTGGCATCGACTGGCACGCCGTCGTTCTTCGTGCATCCGGGCGAGGCCAGCCATGGCGACCTCGGCATGATCACCAAGGCCGACGTGGTGCTGGCGATCTCCAACTCCGGCGAAACCGCGGAAGTGCTGACGATATTGCCGCTGATCAAGCGCATGGGCGCGCCGTTGATCGCGATGACCGGCCGGCCGACTTCGACGCTGGCGAAGACTTCAGACGTGCATCTTGATGTCACCGTCACGCAGGAAGCCTGCCCGCTCAACCTCGCGCCGACCGCCAGCACCACCGCGACGCTGGCGATGGGTGACGCGCTGGCAGTGGCGCTGCTCGAGTCGCGCGGCTTCACTCCGGAAGATTTCGCGATGTCGCATCCCGGCGGCTCGCTGGGCCGCAAGCTGCTGCTGAAGATCCGCGACCTGATGCACACCGGCGAGCGCGTGCCGCGCGTCGCACCGGACGCGAGCCTGTCCACCGCGCTGCTGGAAATGACGCGCAAGGGCCTGGGCATCACCGCGATCGTGACACCTGATGACAGCGTGATCGGCGTCTACACCGACGGCGATTTGCGCCGCACGCTGGAACTGAGCATTGACGTGCGCACCGCGAAAATCGCAGACGTGATGACCCAAGGCGGCAAGACCGCCAAGGCCGATTGGCTGGCGGCGCAGGCGGTGCAACTGATGGAGAAGCACAAGATCACCGTACTGCTGGTGGTGGATGAGGCCGGCAAGCTGGTCGGCGCGATTCACATGCAGGATTTGTTGCGCGCGGGAGTGGTGTGATGGCGCTGACCCTGGCTGCCGTCAAAACCCGCGCAAAGAAAATTCGCTGCGTGTTTCTCGATATCGACGGCGTGATGACCGACTGCAAGCTGTATCTGGCCGCCGACGGCACCGAGCTGAAAGCGGTGAACGTGAAAGACGGCCTCGGCATCAAGCTGCTGATGAAAGCCGGCATCGAGGTCGCGGTGATCTCCGGCCGGCCGTCGGAGGCGATGCAGAAGCGGCTGGAATTCCTCGGCCTCAGGCACATCTATCTGAACACCGAAGACAAGCTGCCGGCCTACGAAGCGATCCAGAAAAAACTCGGCATCAGCGACCAACACTGTGCGCACATCGGCGACGACACGCCGGACCTGCCGCTGTTCGCGCGCGTCGGTCTGGCTATCGCCGTGGCTGACGCACACCCCAAGGCGCTGGCCAAGGCACACTGGAAAACCCGCAACATCGGCGGCAACGGTGCGATCCGCGAAGCCGCCGACATGATTCTCGCAGCACAGGGTAAAGCCTGATGCTGTTGCGCCGCCTGTTCGCCATGCTGGTGCCGCTGCTGACGCTGGTCGCCGTGGTCGGCCTGCTGGTGCTGGCGATGCGGCATTTTGACCAGGGACAACCGGAGCCGGTCGTGCAGGCGGCCACGCGGCAGCCGCAATACACGCTGGACGACGCCGAGTGGACGCGCATCGGCGACGACGGCAAACCGGTGTTTCACATCACCGCGCAGACCATCGACTACTACCCCGACGAGTCCGTCACCCTGCACAACCTGACCATGGATCACCTGGCGCAGGGTACGAGCCCGTGGCGCCTGACCGCGCCGTTGGGCGAGGTGCCGGCGCACCAGCAGCGCGTGCGTCTTGAGAATGATGTGATCGTCACCGGCCAGCTTAAGGACGACACGCCCCTGCGTCTGACCACGACACAGCTCTGGGTCGACCATCAGCGCCAGCAGATTTACACCGACCAGCCGGTAACGCTGACCGGTGCCAACGGCCAGCAGGCCCATGCCGTCGGCATGCTCGCGCAGATCGATGGCAACAGTGTGCAACTGCTGCACGACGTCAAGGTGGACTATGTTCCCGCCGCGAAAAAATAAGACGCTGAACCTCGCGCTCCTGCTGACCGGCGCGCTCGTGCAGACCGGGTTGGTGCGCGCAGACGACGTGGCACCTGCCGCACCGGTTGCAGCACCGGCGACCACAACAAATACAGCACCCACTGCGGACACGATGCCAAAACCCGTAGTATCGGCAACGCCGCCCTCGGCACCACCCGCAGCTACGCCCGCACCAGCTCCGGCAGCTGCCCCCGCCACAACGCCGGCTGCGACTGTAACTCCCATCGCCACTCCTGCCGCCACCGCAATTGCCACGCCGGCCGCTGCGCCCGCCGTCGCGCCCGCCAGTAGCAGAGAAGCACTGCGCCCCGAAGGGCCGGTCACCGTCACCGCCGATCACGCCGAATGGCAGCAGGACGGCGTGATGATCTACAGCGGTCATGTACTGCTGGTCTCCAGCTCGCTGACGCTCAAGGGCGACCGCATCGAATTGCAGCAGCAGCCGGATGGTCAATACACCGCCAAAGTCGACGGCAAGCCGGCGCAGATGGATCACGCCGCCAGCACCGACAGCAAGGGCCAGTCCGTTCCGCCGGTCAACGCAAAGGCCAGCAGCCTGCGCTACGATTCCCGCAGCAGCGTCGTCGACCTGATCGGCAACTCGGTGCTGACGCGCGGCAAGGACCAGATCACCGGCAGCAGCATCCGCTACAACGTCGCCGAGCGCCGCATCGAAGCGGCCGGCAACAGCAGCGGCGGCCAGGTCAGGATCGTGATTCAACCGCCGCCGCCAAAGACAACCTCAGCCGACAAGAAACCGTGAACTCAGTCCTCGCCGCACGCAATCTGGTCAAGAAATACAAGAAGCGCACCGTCGTGCGCGGCGTTTCGCTGACGGTCAACGCCGGCGAGATCGTCGGCCTGCTCGGACCCAATGGCGCGGGCAAGACCACCGCGTTCTACATGCTGGTCGGGCTGGTGCCTTCCGATGAAGGCAGCGTCGAACTCGACGGCAAGGACATCACCCGCCAGGCCATGCACACGCGCGCGAAACTGGGGCTGGGCTATCTGCCGCAGGAGGCCAGCATCTTCCGCAAGCTGACGGTGGCCGACAACATCATGGCCATCCTCGAAATCCGCAAGGATCTCGACGGCAAGGCGCGGCACAAAGAGCTCGAGCGTCTGCTCAACGAATTGCATATCACCCATATCCGCGATATCGAAGGCCAGAGCCTGTCCGGCGGCGAGCGGCGGCGCGTGGAGATCGCGCGCGCGCTGGCCAACAATCCGCGCTTCATCCTGCTGGACGAACCGTTTGCCGGCGTCGATCCGATCGCGGTCGGCGACATCCAGAACATCGTCCACCACCTGCGCGACCGCGGCATCGGCGTGCTCATCACCGACCACAACGTCCGCGAAACGCTCGGCATCTGCGCCCGCGCCTACATCCTCGCCGAAGGCCGCGTCATCGCCGAAGGCGCGCCCGCCGAATTGCTCGAAAACGAGATAGTGCGCAAGGTCTACCTCGGCGAACAATTCAAACTCTAGCAACCACCGCGCACTCCGCTGCGCCTGCCGCATGTGACCCATGAATAATCCGCCCGACAACTCCCTGCCGCCTGCGGCCGACCTCGAACCCCGCGCGGCGCTGGCGCTGGAAGCCGCACGCACCACCGGCGCCACGCAGGCCGAGACCAGCCTGTCGGTCAGCCGCGGCCTCAGCGTCGGCGTGCGCAAGGGTGAGGTCGAGAGCGTCGAATTCCAGTACGACCGCAGCCTTGGCATCACGGTTTATTTCAACGGCCGCAAAGGCAACGCCACCACCGCGGATTTGTCCGACGCCGGCATCCGCCAGGCCGTGCAAGCCGCCTGCGCGATTGCCGCCGCGACCGGCGAAGATGCGTGCAACGGACTCGCCGACGCACGGCTGCTGGCGCGCGAGTTTCCCGATCTCGATCTCGATCACGCCTGGGACCTGCCGCCGGATGCGGCGGTGGAGCTGGCGCGCGAATGCGAAGCTGCGGCGCTGGCGGTGGATGCGCGCATCACCCAAAGCGAAGGCGGCAGCGTCAGCACCCATCGCGGCATTTCGGTCTACGCCAACAGTCACGGCTTCAGCGCAACGCGACGTGGCAGCAATCACAGCCTGAGCTGCGCGGTAGTGGCGACGCAGGGCCAGGAGATGCAGCGCGACTACTGGTACAGCAACGCGCGCAGCCCGGCTGATCTGCTCGGCGCGCAGGCCATCGGCCGCAAGGCCGGCGAGCGCAGCATCGCGCGGCTCGGCGCACGAAAACTCGCGACGCGACAGGCGCCGGTGCTGTTCGTGCCGGAACTGGCGCGCGGACTGTTTTCGCACTTCATCGGCGCGATCTCGGGCGCCGCGCTCTACCGCAAGGCCAGCTTCCTGCTCGACAAGCTCGGCCAGCCGGTGTTCTCGCCGCAGGTGACGCTGACGCAAAACCCGTTCATCCCGCGCGGCGCCGGCAGCAGCGCCTACGACAGCGAAGGCGTGGCGACCTGCGAGCGCGTGCTGGTCGATGTCGGCGTGCTGCAAGGCTGGCTGCTCGGCAGCTATTCGGCACGCAAGCTGAAACTCGAGACCACCGGCAACGCCGGCGGCGTCTTCAACCTGGTGGCCAAACCCGGCAAAAAAGGTTTCGACGAACTGCTGCGCGACATGGGCAGCGGCCTGGTCGTCACCGAACTGATGGGTCAGGGCGTCAACGGTGTCACCGGCGACTACTCGCGCGGCGCGGCCGGCT
>JBOICJ010000193.1:0-4085 GCA_050740035.1 Stenotrophobium sp.
GGCAGTTCCCATGCACGATCACCAATCTGGTCGCCGGCAGCCAGCAGTTGCCGTGCCAGCCCGGACTGATTGCTGAACAGACCGCTGGCATGGCTGCCCAGCGCGACGACGCAGGCGCCAGTCAGCGTCGCCATGTCGATGCACAATGCGGGGTCGTAGTTTTTTTCGGTGTAGGTCAGCGCGTCGGCGAGGATCAGGCGGCCCTCGGCGTCGGTATTGAGCACTTCGATGGTGATGCCGGCCATGCTGGTGACGATGTCGCCGGGTTTGCTGGCTTCGCCGTTGATGAGGTTTTCCGAGGACGGCACCACGCCGACCACGTTGATCGGCAGTTTCAGTTCGGCGATGGCTCTGAGCGTGCCGAACACGCTGCCGCCGCCGCACATGTCGAATTTCATTTCGTCCATCTGCGCGGCCGGCTTGATCGAGATGCCGCCGGCATCGAAGGTCAGGCCCTTGCCGACCAGCGCCACCGGCTTTTCGTCCTTGGGGCCGTGCAGGTATTCCATGATGATCAGCTTGGCCGGCTGGCTGCTGCCCCTGGACACCGACAGCAGCGAGCCCATGCCGAGCTTCTGCATGTCGGCTTCTTCCAGCACCTTGGTCTTGATCGGGTACTGCTGCGCCAGCTTGTGCGCCTGCTCGGCCAGATACGTCGGCGTGCAGAGGTTGCCCGGCAGGTTGCCGAGATCGCGGGTCAGCGCCATGCCCTTACTGATCGCGAGGCCTTCGACGAGACCCTGTTCGCCCGCCGGCAGGTCTGAACGCCGCGGCACGTCGAAGGTGTAGCGCTCGAGCTTGTAGCTGGGCAGATCGGCTTTGGCGCCGCTGCCGCGACAGTCATCGAAGCGGTAGAAATGATCTTCGGAGGCGATCGCGGCCTGCTGCACGTTCCACTGGAAATCGCGGCCCTTGACCGGCAGGTGCGACAGATAGGACACCGCATCGATGGCGCCGGTCTGGCGCAGCGCGCGCGCGGCGGCGACATGCGCCTTGCGATAGGCCCGCTCGTCGAAATTTCGCTCCTTGCCCAAGCCCACGAGCAGTACGCGATCGGCAAAAGAGCCGGGAACATTGTGCAAGACGACCGTGCTGCCGGGCTTGCCGTCCATGTCGCCGCGGCGCATCACCGAGCCGATGGCGCCGGCGCCGGCCTGATCGACGATCGTGGCCGCTGCGGACATCGAGCGGCGCTCGAAAATGCCGACGATGATGCAGGCGACGCGCTGTTTTTCGGGACTGCCGCTTTTGACAAAATATTCCATACCCTTGCCTGTTCGTGGTGTCTGTGAAAATCAATCGGTCACTTGGAATATATCGTCGGACAACGTGGCTAAGGCCACCGCGACGATGCTGTGGAAATCGATGATTCCAAGGGTTTTGACCCGAGTCTCATTTTATGACAAACCGGCCTGATTACAAAGAGTCGTGGCGACGACAGGCTGGATTTTCAGGAATTTTCGCGGAAATTCGGGAGATTTTTATCCGCTGAAGAAAATCCAGCCCCGGAAAATATGCCGGGCCTGAGCGCTCATGAACTTCAGGTTTATGGCTTGATCTCGTGCACTTCGCCGATATGGATGCGCGAACCGACGTGCTCATGCGCTTCATGCACCGCCCGCAGCACTTCGCCGATGGTCGGGTTGGGGCGGATTTTCAATTCCTGACCGGCCCGCAGAAAGGCCGGGTTGCGCAGGCTGTCGCGGTTGGCATCCCAGATCAGCGGCCACAGCCAGGAATTGTTGTAAACGTCCCCGCGGCCGGCAATCGTCCACAGCGATTCGCCATGCGCAACCCGGTGATGCCGGACGCTGGTCTTGAGCTGTTGCTCCAGCGCCGAGGCCATCTGCCAGGCCCGCGCGCCCTGCCGCTGCGCGATAGCATTTTCGATGTCGTGCACGCGCTGCAACTGTGCATTGCTGAGGTTGGTGTAGGTGTACAAGCGCGGCAGTGCGTTGCGCGCCAGCAGCAGATCGTGTTCCTGCACCGCCGGCGAGAGTGTCGTGCGAGCCGGCTCGGATGGCGTGTGTCTTGGAGCCGTCGACGCGGCCGGATGGTCTGGGATTCGCACCAGCGTGCCGCAGCCGGTCAGCAATGCGGCAATGGTCAGCGGCAGGATTTTCAGATGGCGGAGCATGGCGAATCCAGATTAATCGAGCGCATAGCTTAAGGAAACTCCGATCAAGCTACTACACTCGGCAGCTTGCACGAGGGCGGTGCTCGGAATCCTCATTTACTGCTCTGTAAACTCCGGTTCCTGCGCTCCGCCCTCGCGCAATCTGCCTTCGCTCGTGACGCTTACTCAGAGTTTCCATAAACTCGCACCCCGCAATCTGCCCACGACCTTGGAAGCGGCACCATGACCGAAATCCTGATTCTGTTTTATTCGCGCAACGGTGCCACCGCACAGATGGCGCGGCGCATCGCGCGCGGCGTGGAAGCCGCCGGCGCGCTGGCGCGTCTGCGCACGGTGCCGCCGGTGTCCGCCGACTGCGAGAAGACCGCACCGGCAGTGCCGGCAGAAGGCGCGCCCTATGTGCAGCACAAGGATTTGCAGGAATGCGCCGGGCTGATCCTCGGCAGCCCGACGCGCTTCGGCAACATGGCGGCGCCGCTGAAATATTTTCTCGACTCGACCTCCGCGCAGTGGCTGTCCGGCACGCTGGTCGGCAAGCCGGCGGCGGTGTTCACTTCCACCAGCACGATGCACGGCGGCCAGGAAAGCACCCTGCTGTCGATGATGCTGCCGCTGCTGCATCACGGCATGTTGCTGGTGGGGCTGCCGTTCACCGAGCCGTCCCTGGTGGGCACCACCAGCGGCGGCACGCCCTATGGCGCTTCGCATGTGGCGGGCACCGGCCATGAGCCGCGGCCGCTGACGGCAGATGAACAGACCCTGGCCGAAGCGCTGGGCCGGCGCGTCGCTGGAATTGCGCTCAAGCTGGCGCGCTGACGATGGCCCGGGACACGATGTTGCTCAGTACGTAGGGTGGGTTAGGCCGCAGGCCGTAACCCACCTATCGCGATGAATGGTGGGTTACGCTGCGCTAACCCACCCTACGAAACTCGAAGTACTAAAGGCGAAAAATAATGTTGCTGAGTTCTTGGGCACGCGGCGTGACGTTGGTCGGCCACCTGCTGCTGATTGTGGTTCTGGTGTGGGTCAGCGGCTGGAGCGTGCGCCTGATCCAGGTGCTGCCGCTGCTGTTGCCGCTGCCGGGTTTGCTGCGCGGACGGATTTACACGTTCAAATGGGCGACGATGCTGCTGGCGTTTTACGTCGCCGGCTGGCTCGCGGCGGGTTACATGCAGCCGGCGCAGAAGTGGTCGTGCTTTGGCATCGCCGGACTGGCGGCGCTGGATTTCGTCGCACTCAACCTGTTTGTGCGGTTCCAGGCGCGAGAACGGATTGGACGAACGGCAGCGTCAGGCGCCGCTTCGCACTGAGCGAGGCGCGGTCGAGCCGATCCAGCGCCGCGAGCAGCGAACCGGTGTCGCGCGCGAGTTGACGCAATAACCAGCGGCTGACTTCCGGCGCCAGCTCCAGCCCGCGCGCCTGCGCACGTTCGCGCAGCAATTGTTCGCGGTCGGCGTCGCTCAGCGGGTGCAGGCCGAACACCGCGCTGGCGGACAGCCGCGTGCGCAGGTCGGGTAGGGCGCAGGGCATCCGCTCTGGCGCGGCGTCGGTCGACATCGCTGTCGCCAGGTTGTGCGCGCGACGCGCATCGAGCAGGCGCAGTAGCGCCAGCGCCCAGTCGCGGTTCGCGGTCACGCTGTGCAGATCGTCGAGGCACAGCACCGGTGCTCGTTCCAACCCGGCCAGCGCATCGGCGCCGAATTTCCGCAATTCCACCAGTGGCAGGTAGGGACAGCGGCGTGTGCGCGCCACCGCTTGCAGCAGGTGCGTGCGGCCAGAACCCGGTGCGCCAGAGATGAGTACCGCGCCGGACAACTCGCGCAGCGCGGCGACGGCATCGCTATTCGGGCCGCGGAAGAAGCTGTCGAAGCTGGCCGATTCGCGCAGCTGCACCGGCAGCGGCAGTTGCTGGCCCTGCATCACTCGCCCCGGTAGAGCGCGCTGCGCA
>JBOICJ010000194.1:0-2362 GCA_050740035.1 Stenotrophobium sp.
GCATGGAGATGTACTCGACCTTGATACGCTGCTCAGACAGTTCCTGAGGCACCGGCGGCAGCAATCCGCCGCGCAGCATGATGTCGAATACGCAGTTGATGGCAGGGTCAAGCGCCTCGTTCTCGAAACGTTCGAGTACCGGGCCGAGTTGGATCAGCTTTTCCTCTTTGCGCGCGTCGATCTCGGTTGCCGTGCGCACTGTATCAAGCTGGCTGATCATCATGAACAGGTCATTGAAGAACGTGTTCTTGATGCGCTGCTGAAGTTCCTTGATGTCTTCGACGAGACCGGAGAAGTCAGGGGCGATCTGGTAGATGGGCTTGAAGCCGATGCCGCCGGCGGTGCCGTTGACGTAGGTCACACCGCCAGGCAACATCGACGCCGGCTCATTCTTGAGCGACACGTCGGCTACCATCGGCGGGTTGACATGCTTGTCGATCGCCTGCGCCTTGCGCTTCTGTTCGACCTGAAGCATCTTGATGTCGCCCAGAGCATCCATCCCCGGCGAGCGGCCGTAGGCGTCATTGCCGACGATATCCCAGCGCGGGGCGATGAACGGCTTTTCGTGGAAGCCGCGCACGCGCAGGAGCATGTTTCCGCCGGTACCGCGCTCCCAATACACTTCACGCCATGGCATGCCCTTCACGCCCGGCGCTCCCGGTACAAGATCGTCATTCGGCTCGATCAGGTGGCCGATGATGATCTCGCGCGTGAGCGCGGCGCCACCGGTTTCGACTGCACCGCGTACCGTGGGGCTGCAATTATCCAAGCCGAACTGCTGCGCCACCTGTTTGACCGTGAGGACGAACTCGCGGCCCATGACGCTCACGTCTTGCCGGTCGTCGTTCTGTAGGAAGTATTCCCCCGCGCAGGTGTTGAAGCACCGGATCACGTCGTCGTAATCCTGATAGATGATCATCACGCCCGTGCCGAACGCGCCGAGGTCGTTGTACACCGTGGCAAGCGACGTGTAAAAGTTGGACTCGGCGAAGACCGTTTCCATGCGGCGCTCACATTCGGAGAGCCACAGCTTCACATTGGAGTTGTCGTTCAGCTCGTCGCTGTTCGTGGCGAGCTTGAACCACGGACGCCCGGGGCTGGTGATACCGGACATCATCCCGGCGGACAGCACGCGCAGCGCGATCGTGCCGGTGTTGTCGATGATCCGCTGGTTGATCGCCGAGCCTCGGTTACCTTGATTCGGCGTGATCAGCCACTTGTAGCGACGCGGAATGATGTAGTCGGCAATCTCACGCCAATGCGTCCACCACGAAAACCGGTCTGTCTTCAAGCCGATCAGCAGGTTGTCGCAGTGCTCGCGCAGCGCCATCGTCTCCGGAGAGGCTTTCTCCCCGTAGACTCGCTGGCTGGGCTTGAGATCGGCCATGGATTACACGCCCGGCGTAGTCGGTGCAATCGTCGGGGCTGCCACAGGTTCGGCCACAACAGGCGCCTGCACTTCGGTGGCGAACTTGGCAATGGCAGCCTGCTCGGTTTCGAGCTGAGTCGTCAGAGCGGCGTTCTGTTGCTCCAGCGCATTGGCCTTGGCGATGGCCTCGTCGAGCGCAGCATTATCGCCAGCCGGGACGGCGCCGCTTTGCAGGCCCTCGATCGCGGCCACGACGGCACGCTTGAAGTTCATTTCGGCCGTGAACAGTTGCGCGGCAGGATCGGCCAGTGCCATCGAGTTCTGGTGAATCTGCGTGAGTTGGTCCAGCGCGTCGGTCAGTGCGGTCATGGTCAGCTCCCCAAGAGCGTTTTCGTGCCCGTGTTGGCGGGCGTGGTCAGGCCATTCGGCCCGGTCTGAATCGTTGCGGCAGGACCAATGGCTGCGGTCGAGCGTTGCGCGGTGCTCTGGGCCGCTTGGATGCCGGCCGGTGATTGCACTGCCGGGATCGGCGGCGGTACGGTTACAGCCGGCGCGGCAGGTGCGGAAGATCCACCCATTTCGGTCACCTCGTCTCAGTCAGCGTGAAGGGGGTCGTAGTCGTGCTGCACGCGCGGCGTGTTGAATGCCGCAGCGCGCCCGGCGTAGGCGTTCGGTTGAACGGGATAAGCGAAGGTCAAGGCGAGCGCGTCGGCAATGTCAGGCGACTGGAGTCCGCGCTTCTTCATGTCCTTCTTCGATTCAAGCTGGATGGCGTCGCGTCCATCGCGCAGTACGTAGCCGTATTCGCGGTCTTGAAGTTGCGAGTGCAGGTCGTTGTCGCCTTCGGGGATCGTGCCGCCCGTCTTGAGCCATTCGCGCATCACGCCCCACATCTCGGCCGCCTTGTTGGCGTAGGTGATGGCTTCCATGCCCGGCATCGAGCGATCTGACTTGCCCCCGAACTGGATGCCAGTGACCGGCACGCGCAGCTGG
>JBOICJ010000195.1:0-7970 GCA_050740035.1 Stenotrophobium sp.
GCACTGGCAACACCCATTTTTTGTTTTCCAATTTAGGATCGCCAATCGCAATGCCACCAACGTTTTGAATAAAGATCCAATCTCTCTCGCTACCAAGTAAAGCGGATGATGCGTTCTGACTGGCCAATAGAAACATCGCGAATAGGAGTGTTCTCATTATAACGCTGGAGTTAAGCGGCGCCGGAGGCGTCCGCCTTGAACGAGATGTTAGGCCATAGAGCTGGCCGCGAGCTAAGCCACTGCAAATTTGTCGCCGAGAAAAAACATTGCTTTGACTATGCGGTTGGCGATTTCACGTTGTTTGATTGAGCCAAGTGCTTCGGTTTCATGGGGCTGAAGCCAAGGCCCGATGTTGCTGGCGATGATGGGTTGAACAGAACCCTGGACGAGACTTTCCAAGGAGTAGCGCAGAGCCCGCTCGCCCTCCGAATATTCGATGACGAACTGGGTCAGAGGACTGCCGGAACGGGTCACCGTGAAGCCTTCGCTACTCGATGCGCCCCACTTGTCAGGAAGTTTCGTGAACATAAGGCCTAACTACAATTAGGCGTCAACGCTGTGACGTATAACTCGGCACGTTTGACGTATAATCCTGATGTATGTCTATTAAGCATTTGATTTAATTTCATCGAACAAGAATATTGCGTCACTCGCAACCGGCAAATACGTCATGGCTGAATCCCCCAAGCTTCTTGAGCAGGTGCGTCTGCGCTGCCGGACGAAGCACTACAGCTTGCGCACGGAGGAGACGTATCTGCATTGGATTAAACGCTTCATCCTGTTTCATGGCAAGCGGCATCCGCGCGAGATGGGTGCTCCCGAGGTTGAGGCGTTTTTGAGCGACCTGGCGGTGCGTCTGCATGTTGCTGCCAGTACACAGAACCTGGCACTGGCGGCGGTGTTGTTTCTGTATCGCGAAGTGCTGGGCATCGAATTGGAGTGGCTGAGCAACGTCACTCGTGCCAAGAAACCGCAGCGCTTGCCCACGGTGCTGACGCAGCCGGAGGTGCAGGCGCTGCTTTCCGCATTGGGTGAGGACACGGTGGCGCTGATCGCGCGGCTGCTGTACGGCACCGGGATGCGCCTCATGGAAGGCGTGCGCCTGCGAGTCAAGGACGTAGAGCTGTCGCCGCGCCAGATCACGGTGCGTGACGGCAAGGGCGGCAAGGATCGTGTGACTGTCCTGCCCGAGCGGATAGTGGAGCCTTTGCGCACGCACCTGCAAGCACGCAGGAAGCTGTACGACGCAGACCGCAAGGTTGGCACTGCGCAGGTGTGGATGCCGGACGCCCTGGGTCGCAAGTATCCCAACGCCAGTGGCGAGTGGGCGTGGCAGTACGTGTTTCCGGCGGATGGGCTTTCTGCCGATCCGCGCAGCGGTGCGGTGCGCCGCCATCACATCAATGAGCAGCAGGTGCAGCGCGCAGTGCGCCGGGCGGCCGCAGTGGCGGGCATTGCCAAACCCTGCACCCCGCACGTGCTGCGCCATTCTTTCGCTACGCATCTTCTGGAAGGCGGCTACGACATCCGCACCGTGCAGGAACTGCTCGGCCATGAGGACGTGAGCACCACGATGATCTACACCCACGTACTCAACAAGGGCGGGCGTGGTGTGCGCAGCCCGCTGGACGCGATCTGAGATAATCGCGGCATGCACTATCGCCACAGTTACCACGCAGGCAATTTCGCGGATGTCTTCAAACACGTCTTGCTGTGCGGGCTGCTGGCCGCGCTCAACCGCAAGGACAAGCCTTGGTGCTATGTCGATACACACGCCGGTTCCGGGTTCTATGATCTCGGCAGCGAAGGCGCGGCGCGCACCGGCGAGTGGCGTGAAGGCGTGGCGCGGATGATGGTGCTGCAGGACGTGCCGCCGCCATTGGCGATCTATCTCGATGCGGTGCGTGCGGCGAATCCGGAGGGTGCATGGCTGTCCTCGCCGGATAGCGCGTCGGCCGCATCGGCGAGCAGTGCTCATCAATCAGGGCGTCTCCCCTCGCCACCAGTGGCTCGGGCGCTCGATTTGCCTGCGAGCAGTGCTCAGCAGGGGGTGCGTCTCCCTTCGCCGCCAGCGGCTCAGGCGCTCGACGCCCTTGCGAGCAGTGCTCGCAAAGCAGGGCGTCTCACGTACCCCGGCTCTCCCGCATTCGCGCAGGCGGCGGCGCGGGCTACGGACCGGCTGCTGCTGTGCGAGAAGGTGCCGGAGGTGGCGCTGGACCTGCGCGCGGTGTTTGCGCGCGACGCGCGTGTCGCCGTGCATCAGCGCGACGGCTACGAAGCGCACGCGCTATTGCCGCCGGCCGAGAAGCGCGGGCTGATGCTGGTCGATCCGCCGTTCGAGCGCGGCGACGAACTCGACGCAATGGCCGAGCTGTCGCTGAAATCGCTGTCGCGTTTTGCCGGCGGCATCCAGGCGCTGTGGTATCCGGTCAAGAACCGCCATGTGGTCAGCGGGTTTTTGCGGCGTATGGGGCGCGAAGCGACGCGGCCGACGCTGAATTTCGAGTTCGACACCGGCGCACCACGCGAGGCGGAGGTTTCGGCAGCGGGCATCACCAAGCATCCGCTGCGCGGTTGCGGGCTGCTGGTGGTCAACCCGCCGTTCCGCTTTGCGCAGGAAATGGAACCATCGCTGAATTTGATCGCGCGCACGCTGGCGCAGGGGCCGGACGCGCATTGCACGGCGACCTGGATACGTTCGGAATGAATCTTGACGATGTGCACATGAAAACTCCCATCGAAACCCTGTACGAAGGAAAATTCCTGCGGCTGCGGCGTAATGGCCACTGGGAATACGCCGAGCGCGTCAATTCCATCGGCGCGGCGTTTATCCTCGCGGTTACGCCGGCGCGCGAGATCGTGCTGGTCGAGCAGTACCGCGTACCGCTGCGCACGCGCACGATTGAACTGCCCGCCGGCATCATCGGCGACGGTGGTCACGAAGGCGAAAGCATCGAGCGCTCTGCTCTACGCGAACTCGAAGAGGAGACCGGCTATCGCGGCACGCGCGCTGAAATCCTGCTGCGCGGACCGGTGGCGGCGGGCCTGACCTCGGAGTTGCTGTATCTGGTGCGCGTGCATGAACTCACCCGGGTTCATGCGGGTGGCGGTGTCGACGACGAGGACATCCGCGTGCATGTCGTACCGATTGCGACAGCCGATGCGTGGCTGGCGCAGCGGGCGGCACAGGGCTTGATGGTGGAGCCACGCATCTACACCGGCCTGCATTTCGTCCAGCGCACATCGCAGCCGACGTTGGAATAATCTACATTTCCGATGGTTTGACAGTCCTATTGATCCGGCACATAAATACCGTTCGCCCTGAGCTTGTCGAAGGGCGTTTGCGCTAGGGCTTCGACAAGCTCAGCCCGAACGGTTTCATACTATTTGCGTGCCGGATCAATAAACCTTACGCGCAGAGTCGTCACGGTGTTACGGCGGAGGTGTGGGCATGTGGTTCAAAGCGAAGCCTAGGAAAGTGGTGGTGCCGCGACCCGGTGGCACTTCCAAACGCTGGCAGCAATCCAGTTCGGGCCTGGCACCCAGAGCGGTGCGGGTGGTGGATATTCGCCACGAAACATCTAACGCCGTCACGGTGTCGCTGGAGCCGGAAGATGGCCGTCGCATTGTCATACGCGCCGGGCAATATCTCACGCACTGCTTCAACATCAACGGTACTCAATACAAGCGCGCCTTCTCACTCAGCGCCTCGGAAGGCGGCGCGCTGGCCTGCACCATCAAACTGATTCCCGGCGGTGTCGTCTCGCGCCACGTGTCGCAGAAGTTGCGCATCGGCGATCACTACACGCTGATCGGCCCCAGCGGGGATTTCGTACTCGATCCGGCCAGCACGCGGCCATTGGCGTTTCTCGCAGCGGGCAGTGGCATCACGCCCGTGATCAGCTTGTTGGAAACCGCGCTGACCCAGAACGCCGAGCGCAGTATCCGGCTGGTCTACGCCAGCCGCAGCGAAACTGAAACCATATTCCGTGATCGGCTCGACGAGTTGGCGCAGCGTCATCCCAGCTTAAAGATCACGCATGTGCTGTCGCAGCCGGATACGGCATGGAGTGGCGAACGTGGGCGCTTAAACGGCGAGCGAGCGGCTGCGTTGCTCAATGCGGTTGACGCCGATGTCTATCTGTGCGGGCCGGTGCCCTTGATGGATGCGGTGGAACAGACGCTGCGCGCTCGCGGTGTGAACGGACAGCGGATTCGTCGTGAGCGTTTCTTTGCGGCGTCACAAGGGCAGGCTGCGCGGCCGACGGCGCCACAACAGATCGAGTTTCGCGTCTCCGGCAAAACCGTTACACAGCAGCCGGGTGAAACCATTTTAGAAGCGGGCCTGCGCGAACACATCGCGCTGCCATTCAGCTGTACCGTCGGCGGCTGCGGCCACTGCAAGGTACAGATACTCGAAGGCGACACCGCGCTCAACGAGCCCAACTGCCTGTCGCCGGAAGAACGCGCGACGGGTTACACCCTGGCCTGTTCGTCCTACGCCACCTGCCGCACCGTCATCAATATCTGAGAGGAGAGTCGTCATGAACCTGACCGATCGCATGCTCAACGGGTTGCCCAACAAGGCGCAGAACACGGTGTATTCCGCGCTCGACAACATCGGCATGATGCTGTCGGTCGGTAATCCAAAAGTCGCGGCATCCATCGCGCCGTCGGCGGTGCGCGGATTGTTTCTCGGACGAGGTCAGGGCGAGTCGGTAAAGATGGCGGCAACGCACTCGACGCATTTCGATCTCAGCTACCAGAGTGAGTTTCCAGAGATGTATGACCTCTATCGTCGTGCCGTTGCCAACCAGTGGAACGGCGATCGTGATCTGGATTGGTCCATCTCGGTAGATCCAGAGAATCCAGAACGTCCATTGATGCCACTGGACTATCTGCCGTTTCCGCAATTGGAAGCCAAAGGCGTCAAGCTCACCCCCAAGGAAAAATTACGCTTTGCGCATGACTGGACGGCGTGGTCGCTCGCGCAGTTCATGCACGGTGAGCAAGGTGCACTCTACGCCGCGGCGCAGGTGACCGAGAGTGTGCAGTGGCTCGATGCCAAGCTGTATGGCTCGACGCAGGTGATGGATGAGGGCCGTCACCTCGAAGTGTTTTTCCGCTATCTCGATTCCAAGATGAACAAGGTCTATGTGATCAACGACAACCTGTTCGTGATTCTCGACGACCTGCTGACCGACAGCCGCTGGGATGTGAAGTTCCTCGGCATGCAGATCATGGTCGAAGGGCTTGCGCTGGGTGCGTTCACCACCTTCTACAACATGACGCGCGAGCCGCTGCTCAAGCAACTGCTCAAGTATGTGATTCAGGACGAAGCACGCCACGTGCACTACGGCGTGTTGGCGCTGCGCGAACACATCACCAAGAATCTCACCGATGCCGAGCGCCGCGAGCGCGAGGACTGGGCGTTTGAAGTCGCGCTGCTGATGCGTAATCGTTTTCTCGGCCGCGAGCTGTATTACGACTGGTTCAGTGGACGGATGACGCTGAAATCTTGGGACGACGTCGTTTTGAATTCGCCGAGCATGCACGCCTTCCGCCAGATCATGTTCGCGCGCCTGATGCCGAATCTGGAGTACATCGGCCTGATGAGCGATCGCATCAAACCGCATTACGCCAAGGCGGGTCTCACGAGCTTCCTCGGCGGCAAGAACGCGACCCAGCTCAATGCCGAAGATCTGCTGGCACCTGCGGATGTGACCAAGCTCGCAGAAGCCGAGTCGTCTACGCAGGTTCATTGAGCTTGCAAAAAATGACCGATGACATTCGCGCCGGCTTTGATGTGCCGTCGCACGTCGCACGTTTGCGCGGACAGGGCTACACCCTCGTAGAAAATTTCCTGACAGCCGCAGACCTGGCCGAGGTGCGTACCGGGCTGGCGCCGTTCCTGGGTCGTCACGCCGGGCGCAATAATTTCGAGGGCTACAAGACCGAGCGCGTCTATACGCTGGTGGCGCGCGGCCGCATCTTTGAGCGCATCGCCGAAGACGCACGCATCATGGCGCTGTGCGACGCGTTCCTGAAACCCGGCTACCTGCTCACCGCCAGCCAGGCGATCTGCATCCATCCGGGCGAAACGCCGCAGCCGATCCACAGTGACGATGCGTTCTACACGCTGCCGCGTCCGCGTCCGGCGATCGGTTTCTCCACCATTGTCGCGGTCGACGCGTTCACCGCCGAGAACGGCGGCACCGAGATCATCCCCGGCAGCCATGTTTGGAGCGATGAAAAAATCTCAGGCCTCTACGACAATGGTCTCGATGCCGACGCGCCGCCGAACCCGGAACTGGAGCGTCAACTGGTGCCGGTGCGGATGCCGGCCGGTGCCTGCGTGGTGTTCCTCGGCACGCTGCTGCATCGCGGCGGCGCCAATCGCAGCACTGCGCCGCGGCTGGCGTTCTCCAACCAGTATTGCGAACCGTGGGCGCGCACGCAGGAGAATTTCTTCCTCGGCGTTCCGCCGGAGCGGGTGCGCGGGATGTCGCCGCGCGTGCAGCAACTGCTCGGTTACAGCATCTGGCCGCCGTTCATGGGCCATGTCACCGCCTCGCACCCGGCCAAGGTGCTGCAGGCCGGTTACGTCAACGCCGTCGAGGCCGGGCGCGGCGAAAACTGACCCGTTTGGCGCTTGCGCCACGCGACGCGGACGCCTACGCTGCGCGCATACAAGCCGGGGGTGCTCGTTGTTTCCCCCTCTCCCTTCGCGGGAGAGGGCCGGGGAGAGGGGGCTGAGATCAAACCCTTGGAACCTGGCCGGCGTGGAGACACGCCGGTGGAGGGAAGGCTGAAGACGCTGCATGCGAGCGTCGCCTTTCCTCGTGAACGCGAGGGTGTGCCATGAGTGCTGTTGCCGAAGATATCCTGGAGAAGGCCGAGACGTTGTCCGCCGAGGTCTGCACGCCGTTTCCGCAATCGAGAAAGATTTATGTGTCGGGTTCGCGTGCGGATATCCGCGTGCCGATGCGTGAAATTAGCCAGACGCCGACACGCTCGCAGGACGGCCTGGTGCCGAATCCGCCGTTCACGGTCTACGACACCAGTGGGCCGTACACCGATCCGGCGGTGAAGATCGACTTGCTGCAAGGTCTGCCGGCGCTGCGCGCGCCGTGGATCGCCGTGCGCGCCGACACTGAGGAACTGCGCGGTCCCAGTTCCATCTTCGGCCGTATCCGCGCCGCCGACGACAAGACCGCGCATCTGCGCTTCGGGCATATCCGCGCGCCGCTGCGCGCCCTCTCCCCCCGCCCTCTCCCGCAAGCGGGAGAGGGTGCCCCGCAGGAGCGGGTGAGGGCCGCGCGCAGCGCGGAGGCGCCCACCGGCAACGTCACGCAGATGCACTACGCACGCCGCGGCATCATCACGCCGGAGATGGAGTTCATCGCCATCCGCGAGAACGCGCGCTTGCAGGAGTTGCGCGAGGTCTATCAGAAAGCTGGTTATATGAAGCGCCACGCTGGCCAGAGCTTTGGTGCCAGCATTCCCGAGGAAATCACGCCGGAATTCGTGCGTAGCGAAGTCGCGCGCGGCCGCGCGGTCATCACCGCTAACATCAATCACCCGGAACTGGAGCCGATGATCATCGGTCGCAATTTTCTGGTGAAGATCAACGCCAACATCGGCAATAGCGCGGTCACGTCGAGCATCGCCGAAGAAGTCGAGAAGATGGTCTGGGCCACGCGCTGGGGCGGCGACACGGTGATGGACCTGTCCACCGGCAAGAACATCCACGAGACGCGCGAGTGGATCATCCGCAACGCCGCGGTGCCGATTGGCACGGTGCCGATCTATCAGGCACTCGAGAAAGTCGGCGGCCGCCCGGAGGATCTCACCTGGGAGATCTACCGCGACACGCTCATCGAGCAATGCGAGCAGGGTGTCGACTACTTCACCGTTCACGCCGGCGTGCTGCTCCGATACGTGCCCATGACCGCCCGTCGACTCACGGG
>JBOICJ010000196.1:0-5555 GCA_050740035.1 Stenotrophobium sp.
TCCTTATATGAGAGGGTGTACGGCATGGTCGCACGCACCCATAGTGCACCTTCGTCCAGGTGCGGCATGAACTCGGCGCCGATGCGAGGAATCAGGGGCATCGACAGTGCCAGCAGGACAGCAGGGATGATCGCCGTGCGCCAGCGATGGACCAGGCAGCGCTCCAGCCAGCGAGTGTAGGTCGACTGCAGCTTCTCGAACGCCATGTTGCGCCGCTCGCGCACGCCCTTGCGCATGAACAGCGCGCACAGCACCGGCAGCAGAGTGAGAGTAACCAGCAGCGAGCCGACCAGCGCAAAGATCATGGTATCGGCCATCGGCTTGAACAGCGTGCCGGATGGTCCGGTCAGCACGTAGATCGGCATGAAACTCGCGACAATCACCGCGACGCCATAGACCAGCGGACGATCTACCTCCGACGCTGCACTCTGGATCACCTCAGCGATGTTGTATTCGGCGCCTTGACGCTTCGCCAGCTCACGGAAGATGTTCTCCACCATGAAGATCGCGCCATCCACCAGGATGCCGAAATCCACCGCGCCAATCGATAGCAGGTTGGCCGAGGCATGCTTCAGGTCGAGGCAGAAAAATGCGAACAGCAGAGCCAGCGGTATCGTGGCGGCGACGATCAATCCCGCGCGAAGCTCGTACAGGAAAAAGATCAGCACCACCACGACCAACGCCATGCCCAACAGCAGGTTGCGCTGCACGACGTGCTTGGTCTGCACGATCAGATTTGTCAGATCGTAGAACGGATGAATCTTCACGTCCTTGGGCAGCACTTGCTCGTTAAGCTCGCGCGTCTTGGCCTCGACCCGCTGCAGCACATCCTGGGTTTTCTGCCCGGTCAGCATCAGGATCACGCCTTCCACAGCGTCGTCTTGGGCCATGTAGCCGAATTCGCCGAGACGCGGCGCGATGCCGATCTGCACCTTGCCGACATCCTTGATCAGAATCGGCGTACCGTCGTGTACGGCCAGGACGACGTTGTCGATGTCCTCGATGGTCTGTATCCGCCCCAGTCCACGCACATAGAAAAACTGGCCGCCTTGTGAATAGAACCCGCCGCCGGCATTGCTGTTGTTGGCCGCGAGCGCAGCCTCCACCTGGCTTACCGACAGGTCATGCGCGGCGATTTTTCCGGGATCCAGAACGACCTGATACTGCATGTTGCCACCGCCGAACGCGGAGTCGTCGGCAACGCCGGGCACTGAGCGGTATTGCGGCGCAATGACCCAATCCTCCAGAGTCTTCAGCTCCATCGGCGAGCGATCGGAGCTCTCCAGCACATAGCGGTAGATCAGGCCGGAGGGCGAAGACAACGGCGACACCGATGGCGCGACGCCCGCGGGCAGCGTGATGCCGCTCAGCCGATTGAAGACGCGCTGGCGCGCCCAGTAGTTGTCGGTGCCGTCGGTAAACGTAAGGGTGACGTCGGATAGGCCGTACAGCGAGATCGAGCGCTTGACCGCCTGCCTGGGAATGCCGTTCATACCCAGTTCGACCGGGACCGTGATCAAGCGCTCGATCTCCTCGGCGGAATGTCCCGGCCACTGGGTGATGATCTCCACCATCGGCGGCGACAGGTCGGGATAAGCATCCATCGGCAGGCGCTTCAGCGCCCACACGCCGGCACCAATCAATAACAGCGACAACAACACAACCAGCATGCGCTGTTCAAGCGCGAAGGCCACGATACGGTTGATGAATGAAGTCGGACGCGCCGGCTGCGATCCAGCGGGTATCGGCTGGGTGCTCATTGGGTCTGCATGAAGTGGACGAAAATACCGCCTTCCACCACGATCTGATCGCCGGGGCGGAGACCGGCGGCGATGTCGTACCTGTCGTCGATACGGTTGCCCAGAGTTACATGTCGCCGCGCGAAACTGTCGTCATGTTCGGCGACGTAGACGAAGGGCAGGTTGTCGTCGTCGCGTAGCACCGCCGACACCGGCACCAGCAGGCCATGCTGTTCATGCTGACTCTGGATCAGCACACGCACGTACATTTGCTTCTTCAGGACATCGCCCGGATTCGCGACCACCACGCGCGCCGCGACGGCACCGGTGCCGGGATCCACCACCGCCGCCACATGGGCCACCTTGCCAGCGAGGTGCGTAGAGTCGGCGTCGGTCATCACCTGCGCGGCATCGCCAGGCGCGACGGCGGCAATGTCGATACCGAACAGTTGCGCCATGACCCACACTTGCGAGAGATCGGCCACCGTGAAGCACGGCGTGGAGCCTGCCTGCAGCAACTGTCCGGGCGTGATCATCTTCTCGACCAGAGTGCCGGTGATCGGCGAACGGATCACGCCATCGGCGTGCGTGACGGGCCGGCCCTGCTGGATGGCCTTGATGGTGCCGGGATCGACGTTCAGTGCCAGCAACGCCTGCAACGCAGCGTCACGATCAGACTCGGCGCCGGTGGCGTCGCTCTGCGCCTGCGCCTCCTCACGCTGGGAAACGCCCTGATGCTGGAGCATATCCTTGTCCAGATCGGCCAGACGACGGGCGGTGACCGCGGCGGACAATGCCTTGCGATAGGCGCCGACGGCCGCCGCGAAATCGGGCGAATCCACCAGCGCCAGCGCCTGCCCTTTCTTCACCGGTTCGCCCACGGACACCAGCAACCTTGAAACCGGCCCGGAGAACGGCGCCAGCACACTGGTGGCCTGATCGTTGTCGAAGTCGACCACACCGGTGGTCTCGACAGTTTGGTGGAATGCGGACTCCGCTACGGTGGCCAGTTGAATGTGCTGACGCTGCGCCGCCGTCATCGTCACATTGCGCGACATGGCCGAAGCCGGCTGTGCGTCGCTGTCGGCCTTGGATGAGCAAGCCGCCAATGCCAGCGCCACTGCCGTTATCGCCAGCACGCGTGGAAAGCGACTACGGCACGCCACCTCCAGTATTCGTGGAAACGATCTATTTTTCATATGCATCCTGGATTGGAGCGGCATGCGCGGGAACGGTCTGCCCTGATTCCGCCTGATTCGGATTCGGTTGGTGCCACCAGCCACCCCCCAGCGCCTGAAACAACGCTGCCGTGTCGAGATAACGATTTGCCTGGGCCTGCACCAGACTGATCCGCGACTGTTGATAGGCCTGCTCCGCGCTCAACACCGTCAGATAGCCGGCATAACCGTCCTTCAGCTGGCGTTGCGACAGGTCCAGCGTGAGCTTGGCCGCATCAGCGGCGTGCGCCGCGGCCTTCAGACCTGCGGCATCCTGCTCAAGCGCGGCCAGCGTGTCGGCCACGTTCTGGAACGCGCCAAGTACGGTGCCACGATATTGCGCAGCCGCCTGCACGTAGGCCGCCTTGGCGGCGCGCTCCTGGTGCAGCAGCTTGCCACCCTCGAAGATCGGTGCCGCGATATCGGCGCCGATACCCCAGAAACCGGTGCCGGCCTTGAACACCTGATCGATCGCCACGGCGGTGTTGCCGGCATTCGCGGTGAGGGAAATGTTCGGCAGCCGCTCCGCGATGGCGATGCCGATCTGTGCGCTGGCAGCATGCATGTTCGCCTCGGCCTGGCGTACATCCGGCCGCTGCGCCACGAGTGCCGACGGCAAACTCAGCGGCAAACTTTGTGGCAACTCCAGGCTCGCCAACTCAAACTTATGATCTGGCGCCTGGCTCGGGAACTGGCCGGCCAGCACGGCCAGCAGATGGCGCTGCTGGGCGAGTTGCTTGAGCAGCGGCGGCAGCGTGGCGTCGACCTGCGCCGTTTGCGATTCCTGCGCACTCAGATCAAGCCCGCCGGCATAACCCTTGGCCTGCTGGTAACGCAGAATCTTCAGCATCCGCCGATTGATGTCGACGAGTTGCCGGGTTGCATCCACCTGCGCCTGCAGCGACGCCTGCTGGATCGCGGCGGCAACCACATTGGTACTCAGAGTGACCTGCGCGGCGATCATCTGAAAGCGCACGGATTGTTCCTGCGCCGTCAGTGATTCAACCGTGCGCCGATTCAGGCCGAACACGTCGGGCGCATAGGAAATGCTGATCTGCGGAGTGAAAAAACTGTACAGATACTCGCTGCTCACAACGGGAAAATTCGGCGCCGGAGCAACCTGCTGCGACTGCATCTGACGGCTGGCCGAAAAGCTTCCGTCAACATCGGGATAATAGCCCCCGCGTTGTGCACGGACATTTTCCCGCGCCACCGACAACGCCGCCTGAGCCGCCTTGAGGTCGGGATTATGGACGAGTGACTGCTCGACCAGCGCGTTTAACGCCCTGGAATGAAACAGCGTCCACCAGTCGGCCGGAATGTCACCTGCCTGGTCAAAATGCTGGGCTTGCCCACCGACGACAGTGGACGTGCTGGCGGTGGTCGTAGGCGGGTGCGCGGTATAGCCGCCGACATCCGGCGCGGCAGGCTGCTTGAAGTCTGGCCCGACCGCACAACCGGCCAGCAGCACGGTTGCCAGTACAGCAAGCAAAATCACCACATGGGACGGCACTGTAGCGACTAACGAGGAGACTCTTCTCGTGATCGCAGATTCTTTCTCTGGGAGACCTGCCAACACATCAGTCAACTGGTTGTCCATGCGACCGTGTGCTGGGGGAAACGAAGATAACAGGCTGGTTCGACATACGGCACACGAAAAAAGTTCACCATTCTCCGCCACAATTATCGGCTTCGGGCATCCATATTCGATGCTTTGCCATACCACGGGCGCACGACGCCCCAGCAGTCGTAATAATCGCACGTGCCGCCGTTTCAGCATCACCCGTTTCGTATGATCCAGACCTGTGCGACGACAACATCAAAAGTGAAAAAATCAGAACCCGATCAGGGACTCCCTGGCTATTGCGCCACGCCCAGTACGCTGACCGGCACCACCGGCAGCATCACACTGGAAGGATGCGCCGCGTCGCTGTAGATCGTCAGCGCACCGATCACACCACCCGCCAGGCTCGGCAGCGGCGGCAGGCCATGCGGGAAATCGCTGGGACCGACCGAGATGCGCAGCTTGTGGCCGGCCTTGATCAGTGCGCTGGTCGGGAATATCTCGACCGCCACCCGCACCGGCGTACCGCTGGAGACGGGCAGCATCGACGCCTGCGTGAACGGGTGCCACGGCTGAATGCTCTGTCCATCGAGCGTCCGCGACCGGGTCGCGTCCACCGCACGCAGCGACAATGTCTGCAGGCCATTGGTCAGCGGGGTGACCGTGCTGCCGTCGACATCGTCGACGCGAATCGCGACACCGCCATCGCTGCCGGTAGTCGAGACCCAGAGATCGGCCTCGATCGGGCCATTGAAGTAGAAATCCTGCGCCATCGGCGCAGTTTCGTAGTGAACGTCCAACGCCTCGGCCAGCGTGTCGTCGGTAACGCAGGGCAACGGCAGGGCGCCGAGCGCGCCGGCGGTCCACTGCGCGGCACTGGCCGAGCAGATGCCGTTGACCGGCTCCTGCAGCGTGAGGTTGCTGGCCTCGCCCGCAACCGGCGGTTGATCGCTCAGGCTCTTGTCGCCGTGCAGGTACAGCCGCTGCGCGCGCGCCTGCGGATTCGGCCAGTCGGTGCTGGTGACGTAGTGGCCG
>JBOICJ010000197.1:0-3158 GCA_050740035.1 Stenotrophobium sp.
TCGACAACGTCGGTAACGTGTGGACGGCAACAGAAGGCGGCCAGATCGACAGAAACGGCCATCAGGTCAGCGGCGGCGGCACCACGGTATTGCTGCTTGATTATAACCGCACGATTTATACGGAATACACGATGAGCGGCCGGAACCTCTGGTTCTCGTGGAACGGCTCGAGCTGGACCTATCTCGGGCTCCATGGCGATCCGCGCGGGAGCGGAACTGTCCTGAACGGCGCTTGCGGCGCGTCGAACGGCGCGACCTTGAGCAGCGTCCCCTCGACCAATCTCTGCAGCGCCGGCGCCATCTCGGCCGTGAGTGGCAGCGGCCCCTGGAGCTGGAGCTGCGGCGGCAGCAGCGGCGGCGCCTCGGCTCAATGCTTGGCGCCTCTAATGGGCCATTTCGGCCGGTCGATACCGGCGACCCTGTTCGGCATGCAGACGCACGGGCCACAGGACACCTGGCCGACGGTCAGCTTCGGCATCATGGGCAAAGGCAGCCATACCATTTGGCCCTATGTCGAACCTTCGCGCGGGGTTTGGGATTGGTCGGCTCTCGATCAATATGTCGCGGCCACCGCCGCGCATAATATTTCGTTTATGTACACCTTCGAAGGAATACCGGCCTGGGCAATATCGGGAGCGTCAACGGCGACTTGCGGCACGCTTTACACCGGACAACTGATGTGTGCCAGCCTGCCGAACAATATGGCCGACTGGACTAACTACGTTACCACGCTCGTCACCAGATACTGCCCCGGCGGTGTGCCTAAAATTCAGTATTACGAACTGTGGAACGAGCCTTACGATGTCTACGGCACGAAACTGGTGCAACTTTCGCCGGCTGCTCTGGCGAAGTTGACTCACGCCGCCTATGGCATCATCCGCAGCAAATGCCCGGCCGCGAAGATCCTCACTCCCGATTTCTCGACGGTGCCGGGCTCCTCTTACGCGACCAGCACCTATACCAGCATCGCTGCCTATGCCCCGGCCTATTTCAGCGCGCTTGGCCCGGTTGGCACCGATCCCGCCGACATTGCCGCCGTTCACATCTATACGTACAACCAGGCGGTGAACAAGCCGGAGGACATTATTCCGGACGGCTCGCTGAACAGCGCCACGACCAACAGCGTCTTCGCCAAGTACGTACCCGGCAAGCCCATATGGAACACCGAAGGATCCTGGCTGGGTGATACGGGCCTCTTTGCATCGAACGATCTTCATGCGGCTTTCATCGCCCGCTGGTACATCCTGCATTGGGCGGCAGGCTACGAATCGGCGAACTGGTACGCGTGGGATGATGGCGCTGATGGAACTCTTTGCGGCGGGCTCCATTCGCCCTGCACGGTTCTGTCGACGATCCCGACCACGGCCTATACGCAGACCTACAACTGGCTCGTTGGCAAGATCATGTCTAACGGCTGCTCGAAGGCCAGCGACGGCGTCACCTGGAGCTGCAAGCTGGCCGGGCCGAACGGCTATACCGGCCTGATCGTCTGGGATACCGCCGGCAGCAAAAGCTACACGCCGCCCTCGGCCTCGCTCTATAAGCAATACCGCGATCTTTCCGGCAAGACCACCGGCTATTCCGGCGGCGCGGTCACCATCGCCGTCAAACCGATCCTGCTCGAAAACTAGTGTTCAAAGGTTAATTTGAGAAGATTCTGGGGCTTAGCGAGTATGTGTCGAAATACAAACTCGCAAAAGTTGTAATGGCGGAGTGTTGGCGCAGCGCCCGCCCGACATCCGGGCTTTTAGATTTTCGAATGCTGCGCTTCTTCAGCGAAGCAGAGAGCCGGCGATCGCCCGGCGTCAGGGTGCACGGTCGTCCCGACCCTGCCGTGCAGCCGGAAGCGGCGGCCGGTGGCGTGGCCGATGGCGCCGGCATTGGCGGCGAGGTAGACGGCCTTGTTGGTCTCGGTGTTGAACGCGAGATCGGCTGGCTCGGCGAATTGCCGACGGGCCAGAATGCGCCCGGCCAATTCGAGATGATTGCCGATGTCGAAATACTCGATCCGGTTCTGGTGATAACGGCCGAATTGCAGAAAGGCGTGGGTGCGTGAGGCGATCACGCGGCAGCCGAGTTCGAGCGACTGCGAAATCGGGCCTGACGCCGACTGCCCGACTTCGAGATAGGGAAAGACGACCGCATCGCAGATTGCCATGCCGTGCAGGGATGCGCGTCGCCGTCACCGCCGCCCTCATGGAAAACCGTTCGGGCCTGCTGGTCGATGCCCGGCTCACGCGCGTGTCCGGCCATGCCGAGCGCGTCGCCGCGCTGGAGATGATCGAGCCCCATGCCGACCGGCCTCGCGCCATCACGCTGGGCGCCGACCCGCGGCTACGATGCCGCCGACTTCGTGGAGGCGCTTCGCACGCTGGTCGTCCGGCCCCACGTCGCCCAGAACGTCAACCGCAGACGGTCGGCGATCGATCGCTGCACCACCCAGCATGCAGGCTACGCCGCCAGCCTGCGCGCCCGCAAACGGATCGAGGAGGCGTTCGGCTGGATCAAGACCGTCGCGGGCCTGCGACGAGCCAGGCTGCGCGGCCTCGCACGCGTCGACTGGTCCTTCACCTTCGCATTCGCCGCTTACAACCTCATCCGGTTGCCCAAGCTGCTCCGTGCGTCAGCGTGAGCCGCTTATCCACATCCAGCCGCTCGTCACCTCCCGCACCGCCTTGCGAAATGGCTGAACCAGCCTCGTGCGGTAGATCGCGGCGCTGAGCAGAATCACCACAGCCCAGTCTTCCGCGCCCTCCGCCTGCTTCTTCAACAGCCTGTTAAGTCCGACCGCAACGTGGCGCGCGTCGCAAAGAAGATCCGCGGCGCGGACTATCGGACCGTCTGGCGTATCGCGAGAGCCAGCGGAATCCGGGTCCGATAATCCGCACGCCTTTGTCCTGCCCGCTGAAGCGATCTCAGCGCCGGCATCCCGGCCCGGCAGGGCGCGAACTGGCGCGCGGCTCGTCGGCGGGCCGCGCCGGCGCGCGATCGATTATGCCGTCGAGCGTCCGCAGGACTACTACGGTAGCGTGCCGTGTTTGATCGTCCTTCGTAATCGCCTGACCGGGCTGCCCGCCCGGTCTTTCGGCCTGGAGCTCTTCATCGACGCCCAAGCCCGGATCGATGTACCGTCCACCGAGAAATGCACGCTCGGCGGC
>JBOICJ010000198.1:0-7246 GCA_050740035.1 Stenotrophobium sp.
GCGTTGCAGGGCGGCTCCCACGGCGGCCTGCTGCCCTTGATGGAAACGCTGTCTCAGGCGCTTTCGGCCACCAAGGGCCTGATCCTGCAGGCCGTGCAATATCGCGAAGGCAGCTTGTATGTCAGCCTCACCGGCACCGACTTGCAGCAACTGGAAACCCTGCGCGGCTGGTTCTCCAAGAACGCCGCCACGCAGATGGAAGTGCAGTCCGCCAACTCCGGCAGCGACGGTGTGCAGATCAGAATCAAGTTGACGCCGGCATGAAGCAATATCTCGAAAAACTGCGCGAGTGGTTCCGTTCGCTGGCGCCGCGCGAGCGGATCATGGTCAGCGTCTGTGCCGCCGTGGTTGCGGTCACGTTGCTGTTCGTCCTGGTGTGGGATCCGCTGATCCGCGCGCATCATCAGCGCGAGCAGGAACTGGCCTCGGCGCGCGCCATGAGCCAGCGCCTGGAAGACATGGCCGCCATCGTGCAGCGCGTGCATGCGACGGATGGCGGTGCCAGCGCCGCCAATCGCAGCCTTTCGCTGCTGGCGGCGGTCGATCAGTCCAGCAAATCCGGCACCCTCAGCAAACCGCTCACACGCTTGCAGCCCGATGGCGACAAGAGCGTGAAAATCTGGGTCGACGATGTTGCATTCGACGGACTCATGCGCTGGATCGTCGAGCTGGATCGCAAGTACGGCGTGACCGTGGACAGTGCCGACATCGAGCGCGCCGATACCGTCGGCCTGGTCAATGCAAAGCTGACGCTGGTGCGGCCATGAAGCTTCGTTATCTGATTGCGCTGGGCATCACCGTCTTTGTCCTTGCGCTGCTGCTGAAGGCGCCCGCGGCGGTGATCTACGGCTGGACACAGTCCAAAACGGCAGCGCCGGCCGTCAAGCTCTACGGCTTGCAGGGCACGCTCTCGGAAGGGCAGACGTCGGGGGTGTTCATCAACGAGCATCCGGCATTCCGCGACCTGCACTGGCAGATCAAACCCCTGTGGCTGCTGCTGGCACACGCCCGCTTCCACATCAAGAGCGACAATGCGCAGGGTCTTCTCGATGGCGACGTCAGCCTGTCGCCTCTGGGCACGACGGCCTTCAGGAATCTACGCGCATCCATGGCCGTGAAATCCCTGCTCGGCATCATCGGCCAGCCTTATCTGCCGATCGACGGGCAGATCAATCTGGATCTCGACAGCCTGCAACTCAAGAATAATCTTCCGACGCAGGCGCTCGGCCATGTCATCGTGCACGATGTGGCCTGGACGCTCGCCCAGCCGCAAGCGGCGCTGGGCGATTTCCGTGCCGACATCAGCACGGACGGCGACCACAACATTCTGGTCAAGATCACATCCATTTCCGGCGCGCTCGACGTCAAGGGCGACGCCAGGCTGGCCGCCGACCGGAGCTACGAACTGCATCTGCAATACCAGCCCAAGGCCAGCGCCGAAGCGATGGTGCGCAACCTGCTCAGTTCCAGTGGCGCGGCCGATGCCCAGGGCTGGTATCACTTCGACAAGCGAGGCAAGTTGCCGTGAGCTGGTCGGTGCATGTCGTGGTGGCCTCCATCGTTGAGCGCGACGGCAAGTTCCTGATGGTCGAAGAGCACATCAACGGCGACGATACGGTCCTGATCAATCAACCCGCCGGACACTGGGAGCAAGGCGAAACACTGATCGCCGCAGCGCGGCGCGAAGCGCTGGAGGAAACCGGTTGGGAGGTTGAACCGACCTACGTCCTGGGCGTTTACGAGTTCCAGCCGCCGGAACTGGATTACACCTTCCTGCGCGTCGCATTCGTCGCCCGTGCCGTCCAGTATCATCCCGAACGTGAGCTGGACGAAGGCATCGTCGGCGCAGTCTGGCTCAGCCGCGATGAATTGCTGGCCTGCACGGATCGCCACCGCGGTCCCGCCGTCATGCAGTGCGTCGACGACTACCTCAAGGGGCAGCGCTACCCGCTGTCCTTGATCGCACACCTGCCCTTCCCGCGATGAGCGCGCCGCATGCCGTCGTCGGCATGTCCGGTGGCGTCGATTCATCGGTTGCCGCCTGCCTGCTCAAGGAACAGGGCTACCGCGTCTCCGGCCTGTTCATGGTTAACTGGACCGAAGACGAAGAAGGCTATTGCAGCTCGGCCGAGGATTTCCAGGATGCCCGGGCGGTTTGTGCCGAATTGGAGATTCCGCTGCACCGCGTCGATTTCTCGCGGGAATATCGCGAGCGCGTGTTCGCACAATTCCTCGCAGATTATGCCGCCGGAAAAACCCCCAATCCCGATGTGCTGTGCAATCGCGAAATCAAATTCAAACCCTTCCGCGAACACGCGCTGCGGCTGGGCGCGGATTTTGTCGCCACCGGGCACTACGCGCGCATCCGGCATGTGGCGGATGGCCCCCACCTGCTGCGTGCCGTGGATGACAACAAGGATCAGACCTACTTTTTGTCCGCAGTCTCGAAACCTCAGCTGGATCGAGTGCTGTTTCCGATCGGTGGGCTGACCAAGCCGGAGGTTCGCGCGATCGCGCAAAAAACCGGCTTGCCGAATCATCGCAAGAAAGATTCCACCGGCATCTGTTTCATCGGCGAGCGGCCGTTCCAGGAATTCCTGGCGCAATACCTGGCGCCGAATCCCGGTGCCATCGTTGACGACAACGGCAACGCCGTCGGCGAACATCAGGGGCTGATGTACTACACGCTGGGGCAGCGTCGCGGCCTGCATATCGGCGGGCGCAAGGGCGCCGGTGAAGCGCCCTGGTATGTCGTGGCAAAAATTATCGATCAAAACATCCTGATGGTTTCGCAACAGCCGGATCATCCGCGGCTGATGAGCACGGTCATGGAATGCGGCCCGTTCCAGTGGATCAATCGACCGCAAGCCGTTGCAAACCACCCGCTGCAGGCCCGCATCCGCCACCGCCAGGCCCTGCAGCCTTGCACCCTTGTCGGCCAGACATCGGATATCGTCCAGGTTCATTTCGAGCAGGCCCAGCGTGCGGCGGTGGCCGGACAATATCTGGTGCTCTACGACGGTGAGGAGTGTCTCGGCGGCGGCGAAATCATCAGCGCAGGCTGAGGAAAACCCGTTGCAGGTTCAGCATCAGCGGGCATTTCCAGTATAATTCCCGCCTCGTTTTCGTTCTCTCGCAATCCGCGCACGTTACCAGGAGTTTCTGTCATGGCAGACAGCTTCAAGACCAAGTCCAGCCTCAAGGTTGGCTCCAAGACCTACACCTACTACAGCCTCAAGGCGCTTGAACCGAAATTCAATCTTGCGCGCATCCCCTACTCGCACAAGATCCTGCTGGAAAACCTGTTGCGCCACGAAGACGGCGAAAATACGACCAAGGCCGACATTGAAGCGCTTGCGGGCGCCAATCTCAAGAAGCTGGCCGCCAAGGACATCAACTTCACGCCGGCGCGCGTGATCCTGCAAGACTTCACCGGCGTGCCCTGCGTCGTCGACCTCGCCGCCATGCGCGATGCGATGAAGGCACTGGGCGGCGACATGGGCAAGGTCAACCCGCTGTGCCAGGTCGAGCTGGTCATCGATCACTCGGTGATGATCGACCACTATGGCAGCAAGGAAGCGCTGGAACTCAACGCCAAGCGCGAATTCGAACGTAACGGCGAGCGCTACACCTTCCTGCGCTGGGGCCAGGAGGCTCTGCAAAATTTCAAGGCAGTACCGCCGGACACCGGCATTGTCCACCAGGTCAACATCGAGTATCTGGCGCGCGTCGTGTTCGAGAACCAGAACGGCACGTTGTACCCGGATAGCTGCTTCGGCACCGACAGCCACACCACCATGGTCAATGGCATCGGCGTGCTCGGCTGGGGCGTCGGCGGCATCGAAGCCGAAGCGGCGATGCTCGGACAGCCGTCGTCGATGCTGATCCCGGAAGTGATCGGCGTGCGCGTCACCGGCAAGCTTGCCGAAGGCGCCACCGCCACCGACCTCGTACTGACCGTCACTGAAACGCTGCGCAAGCGCGGCGTGGTAGAAAAATTCGTCGAATTTTTCGGCCCGGCGATCGCCAACCTGTCGACATCGGATCGCAACACCATCGGCAACATGGCGCCGGAATACGGCGCGACCTGCGGCATCTTCCCGATTGACGAAGAGACCCTGAATTACCTGCGCCTGACCGGTCGCAGCGACGAGCAGATCGCGATCGTCAAAACCTATGCGCAGGCGCAAGGCATGTGGTGGACACCGGATGCGCCGGAAGCCGAGTACACCGACGTGGTGCATCTGGACCTGGGCACGATCAAGCCGTCGATGGCCGGCCCCAAGCGCCCGCAGGACCGTGTACTGTTGTCCGACGTCAAGGCCAATTTCCGCAAGGCCTTTGAAGGCGAGCAGAAGCTGCGTCCGTCGGTCGGCCCGGCCACGGTCACCGATCACGGCAAGACCTTCACGCTCAAGGATGGTGCGGTAGTAATCGCCGCGATTACTTCCTGCACCAATACCTCGAACCCGAACGTGCTGATCGGCGCCGGCCTGCTTGCGCGCAAGGCGCGCGCACTGGGCCTGAAGACGCAGCCCTGGGTCAAGACCTCGCTGGCGCCCGGCTCCAAGGCCGTTACCGAGTACCTGCACAAGGCCGGCCTGATCGAAGATCTCGAATATCTCGGCTTCAATGTCGTCGCCTACGGTTGTACCACCTGCATCGGCAACTCCGGCCCGCTCAACGAGCCGATCGGCAAGGCGATCCAGGACAACAAGCTGTCGGTGTCGGCCGTGCTGTCGGGCAACCGCAACTTCGAAGGCCGCATCCATCAGGATGTGCGCATGAACTACCTCGCTTCGCCGCCGCTGGTTGTCGCGCATGCGATCGCCGGCACCACGGATATCGATCTGACCAGCGAACCGCTCGGCAAGTCGAAAGACGGCAAAGACGTGTTCCTCAAGGACATCTGGCCGTCGAACGCTGAAATCCAGGCCGCCGTCGCCAAAGCCGTCACCAGCGATCTGTTCAAAGACAGCTACGCCCACGTGCTCAAGGGCGACGCCCGCTGGCAGGCCATCAAGGTCGCCAAGTCGGAAACCTATCCGTGGGATGCCAAGTCCACCTATATCGCCAACCCGCCGTACTTTGACGGGATGACGATGACGCCGCCAGGCGTGCAGCCAATCAAGGGTGCGCGCGTGCTCGCGGTGCTTGGCGATTCGATCACCACCGACCACATCTCGCCCGCCGGCGACATCAAGAAGGATGGCCCGGCAGGCCAGTATCTGGAAGCCCACGGTGTCGCCAAGATCGACTTCAACAGCTTCGGCTCGCGTCGCGGCCATCACGAGATCATGATGCGCGGCACCTTCGCCAACACCCGCATCAAGAACGCGATGACACCCGGTGTCGAAGGCGGCGTGTCGCGTCATATCAATGGCGCGGCAGGCCCGGTCGAACCGATCTACGACGTGGCGATGAAGTACCAGAAGGAAGGCACGCCACTGGTGGTGCTTGCGGGCAAGGAATACGGCACCGGCTCGTCGCGCGACTGGGCGGCCAAGGGCACGATCCTGCTCGGCGTCAAGGCGGTCATCTCCGAGAGCTTTGAGCGCATCCATCGTTCCAATCTGGTCGGCATGGGCGTGCTGCCGCTGAACTTCGTCAACGGTCAGAATGCTGCGGCGCTGGGCCTGGACGGCACCGAATTGCTGAGCATCGAAGGTCTGAAGAAAGGTGCTGCTGAGGTGACCGTCGATGCCAGGAAGTCCGACGGCAAGTCGGTCAGCTTCAAGGCCAAGGTGCGCATCAACACGCCGAAGGAATGGGATTATTACGAGCACGGCGGCGTGCTGCAGTACATGCTGCGGCAGATGGCACGAGCCTGAACTCAGTCTGGAGTTATTCAAGGGCGGCCCAGTTGAGCCGCCCTTTTTATGTACGGAGCAGTCGTTAATGATTAAACGGGTCGTCTTCAATCAAAAAGGTGGTGTCGGCAAGACCACCATTGTCTGCAATCTTGCGGCCATTGCCGCGTCGCGCGGCTTGCGCACGCTGGTCGTGGACCTCGATGCCCAGGGCAATGCCACGCAATATCTGATGGGTAGTCCGTCCAGTCGCACGGACCGCACCGTCGCCGATTTTTTTGAATCCACCCTGTCCTTCTCGCTCCAAGCCTCGCCGTTCGTCGGCTACGCAACCAATACGCCTTTCGAGAATCTCGACGTGGTTGCCGCCGATCCACGTCTGGAAGAACTGATTGTGAAGCTCGAAGCCAAGCAGAAGATCTACAAGTTGCGCGACGCGCTGCGCAAGCTCAAGGGCTACGACGCCGTGTTCATCGACACGCCGCCGGCGCTGAACTTCTACAGTCGCTCGGCGCTGATTGCCGCGGACCGCTGCCTCGTGCCTTTCGACTGCGATGAGTTTGCCCGCCAGGCCTTGTACACGCTGCTCGACAATATGCAGGAAATCCGCGCGGACCATAACGACGACCTGAAAATCGAAGGCATCGTGGTCAATCAGTTCCAGTCGCGCTCAAAGCTGCCGACGCGGCTGGTCGATGAACTGAAGAACGAAGGCCATCCGATCCTGCCGCAGACGCTGGGCAGCTCGGTGATCGTCAAGGAATCCCACGAGAGCCATAAACCGCTGGTCTATCTCGACCCCAGCCACAGGGTCACGAAAGAATATGTCGCGCTTTATGAGTCGCTGGAACATTAAGTGCGATAAATGAAAATCCCCGCAGATGCGGGGATTTTTTATGCAGCTCGCAGAAAAATCAGGCCGCCGTGCTCTTGGCACTCGGATGCTTGGTCTCGGCGTTCTCGTAGACGATGAAAGGCTTGACCTCGCCTTTGACGACGGCGTCGTCCACCACCACCTTGCTGACGTTCTGCATCGACGGCAGGTCGTACATCACGTCGAGCAGGATGTTCTCGAGGATGGTGCGCAATCCGCGCGCGCCGGTCTTGCGGTCCTTGGCCTTGCGCGCAATCGCCAGCAGCGCGTCTTCACGCAGTTCCAGCTGGCAACCCTCCATCTGGAACAGCTTGGCGTACTGCTTGACCAGTGCGTTCTTCGGCTCCTTGAGAATGGAGACCAGAGCCTTCTCATCCAGCTCTTCGAGCACGGCGCAGACCGGCAGACGGCCGACGAATTCCGGAATCAGGCCGAAACGCACGAGATCGTCCGGCTCGACGTTGTTGAACAGCTCGTTGATCTGCCGGGAATCGGCCTTGCTCTTGACCTCAGCGCTGAAGCCGATGCCCGCCGTCGCGCTGCGGTTCTGCACGATCTTGTC
>JBOICJ010000199.1:0-4638 GCA_050740035.1 Stenotrophobium sp.
CCTCGCATTCCTGCTCGAGGAGCGGGTGCAGCGGCCGCTTTCCTACGCGATCATCGACGAGGTCGACTCGATCCTGATCGACGAGGCGCGCACGCCGCTGATCATTTCCGGCCCTACCGACGACGACCCGGATCTGTATCGCAAGATCAATGCCTTTGTCCTGCGGCTCAAGCGCCAGAAGGACGAGGAGGGCGAAGGCGATTTTTATGCGGACGAGAAAGCCAAGCAGGTTCATCTCTCCGACCAGGGACATGAAAACGTCGAGCGCTACATGCGCGGCGCGGGCCTGCTGGGCGAAGAGGACAGCCTCTATGACGCAGCCAATATCATTCTGATGCATCACCTCAATGCCCTGCTGCGGGCGCATCATCTCTACCAGAAGGATGTGGAATACATCGTCAGCAACGGCCAGATCGTCATCATCGACGAATTCACCGGCCGCATGATGGCGGGTCGCCGCTGGAGCGACGGTCTGCATCAGGCGGTCGAGGCCAAGGAAGGCGTGAAGATCCAGCAGGAAAACCAGACGCTGGCATCGATCACCTTCCAGAATTATTTTCGCCTCTATAAGAAGCTGTCCGGCATGACCGGTACCGCCGATACCGAGGCCTACGAATTCCAGACCATCTATAACCTCGAAGTGGTGGTGATTCCGTCCAACCGGCCATTGCTGCGGCAGGACCGTGGCGATCAGGTCTTCATGACGCCGGCGGAAAAATACGAAGCCATCATCAAGGACATCAAGGAGGCGCACGCCAAGCAGCAGCCGGTGCTGGTGGGTACCGCCTCGATCGAAACGTCGGAACTGCTCGCCGGCTTGCTGCGCACGGAGGGCATCAGGCACGAAGTGCTCAATGCCAAGCAGCACGAGCGCGAGGCCGAAATCGTTGCGCAGGCCGGTAGTCCCGGGGCGGTGACGATCGCCACCAACATGGCCGGTCGCGGCACCGACATCGTGTTGGGCGGCAATCCCGAGATGGAAATGGCCAGTATCGCGGCTGAAGATACCGCGGCGCGTGCAGCGGCGCGACAGGCGTGGCAGCAACGGCACGATCAGGTGTTGCAGTCGGGTGGCCTGCTGGTGATCGGCTCCGAGCGCCACGAGTCGCGGCGCATCGACAACCAGCTGCGTGGCCGTTCCGGCCGTCAGGGCGATCCCGGCGCATCGAGGTTCTACCTGTCGCTCGACGACACCCTGATGCGCATCTTCACGCCGCCGCGCATGCGTACCATGTTGCAGGGGCTGGGCATGGAGAAAGGCGAGGCGATCGAGCATCGCTGGGTCAGCCGCGCGATCGAGACCGCGCAACGCAAGGTCGAAGCGCACAACTTCGATATCCGCAAAAACCTGCTGGAGTACGACGACGTCGCCAACGACCAGCGCAAGGCGATCTATACGCTGCGCGACGAGTTGATGGCCAGCGAGCGCGTCACGCCGATGGTCGACACCATCCGGCCGGATGTCATCACCGCAGTCGTGGATGCAAACATCCCACCGCAGACGATGGAATCCATGTGGACCATCCCGGCACTGGAGGAATCGCTCAAGCGCGATTTTAGTCTGGACCTGCCGGTGGCTCAATGGCTGGCCGACGACAAGCAAGTCAACGAAACGGTGGTGCGCGAGCGCATCCTCGACGCCGTGATCAAGGCCTACGAGGCGAAGAAGCAGGCCATTGGCGTGCAGATCCTCGAGCACTTTGAAAAATCCATCATGTTGCAGGCGCTCGACGGACTCTGGCGCGAGCATCTGGCGGCGATGGATTACATGCGCCAGGGCATCCATCTGCGCGGTTATGCGCAGAAAGACCCCAAGCAGGAATACAAGCGCGAAGCCTTCACCATGTTCAACGACATGCTGGCGCGCTTCAAGCACGAGGTCATCACCCTGCTGGCGCGTGTACGGATACAGACCGAAGAAGAAGTCCATGCGATCGACGAGCAGCGTCGGCGTCCGCGCGAGATGCAGTTCCAGCATCAGGAAGCGCCCGATGCGACGGCGGCCGCACCGGCTGAGCCGGCAGCAGGTGGCGGGCGCACGCTGGAGCAGGCGCCGGAGCCGGTCAAGCCGGCGACAGTCGTGCGCGACCAGCCCAAGGTCGGGCGTAACGATCCCTGTCCCTGCGGCTCCGGCAAGAAGTACAAACAGTGTCACGGTCGGCTGGCTTGATGGCGCACTGATCGTCTTGCGCAGCGCCGGGCAAGGCTCATAATGCGCAGCTTGTTCGGACACCGAGTACGGAAATGGCTGTTCAGTTGAAAGCGCCGGAGTGCCTGCACCCTGTTGCCGGCGTGCGTCTTGGCGTTGCCGAAGCGGCGATCAAGAAGGCGGGCCGCAAGGATTTGCTGGTCATTGAACTGGCGCCCGGCACCCGCACGGCGGGCGTTTTCACACAGAACGCATTTGCCGCCGCGCCGGTTCAGGTTTGCCGCGAAGTGCTTGGCGCGGGCGCGCAGGTGCGTGCGCTACTGGTGAATGCGGGCAACGCCAATGCCGCAACCGGCGATGGCGGATTGGCCGATGCCCGTGCCACGGCGGCTGCCGTAGCCCAGGCGCTGGGTTGCGATGCCGGCCAAGTGCTGCCTTTTTCAACCGGTGTGATCGGGCAGCGTCTGCCGGTGGCGCGGATGACAGCGGCGATTCCGCATGCCGTGGCGGATTTGCGGACGGAGGGCTGGATCGACGCCATGCGCGCCATCATGACCACCGACACCGTGGCCAAGGGCGCAACGCGCAAGGCGCAGACCAGCCAGGGCGAGATCACGATCACCGGCATCGCCAAGGGTGTCGGCATGATCCAGCCCGACATGGCGACGATGCTGGCGTACATCGGCACCGATGCGCGCCTCACGCGCGAGGCGGTGCAGTCGGTGTTGAAGCAGGCGGTTGCGCGCAGTTTCAATTGCGTGACGGTCGATGGCGACACCTCCACCAATGACTCCTGCATCCTGTTTGCCACCGCCAAGGTGGGGACGCAGGACGTGGATACTTCTCACCCGGATTACGCCGTCATCGCCGGCGCGATCGAACAAGTCTGTCTCGAACTGGCGCACGCGGTCGTGCGCGACGGCGAAGGCGCGACCAAGTTCATCGCGCTGACCGTGCATGGCGCGCAGAGCGAAGCCGAGGCGCGCAAGGTCGCGTTCTCGGTGGCGAATTCGCCGCTGGTCAAGACCGCGATGTTCGCCTCGGATGCCAACTGGGGTCGTATCGTCATGGCCATCGGCAAGGCGGGTATCGCCGGCCTGAATCCACGCGGAGTCAGCATCGCGCTGGACGACGTCGTGCTGATCGAGGGCGGCGAGCCGCATCCGGATTACCGCGAGGAGAAGGGCGCGGCGGTCGTGGCGCAATCTGAATTCCGCATCCGCATCGGACTGGGGCGCGGCGACGCGCGGGTCACGGTGTGGACCTGCGACTTTAGTTACGAGTATGTGAAAATTAACGCCGAGTACCGGACATGAACCTCGCGTCCATTGCAAAGATCAAAGGCCGCGGGGCGCGCCACAGCGGGCGCGAAATTAACGCCGAATATCACAGCTGATGCCGCCGCTGATCGCCGTCGCGGCGGGTGTGCTGTGCAACGCTGCGGGTGAAGTGCTGATTGCACAGCGGCCGGCGGGAAAAATCGCTGCTGGCCTGTGGGAGTTTCCGGGCGGCAAGATCGAGTCTGGCGAGACGCCGTATCAGGCGCTGGTGCGCGAGTTGGGCGAGGAGCTCGGCGTGCAGGTCCGGCAGGCGCGGCCCCTGATCCGCGTGACGCACGATTACAGCGACCGCCGAGTGTTGCTCGACACCTGGTGCGTGACGGCTTTTGATGGCGAGCCGCATGGGCGTGAGCAGCAGGCGCTGGCCTGGGTGATGCCGTCGCGGTTACGCGAATACCCGCTGCTGGCGGCGGATCATCCGATCGTGACCGCGCTGTGTCTGCCGGCCGATTATGTGTTCACCCCGCCGGATGCCGGCGAACAAGACATCCTCCATCGTCTGCCGATGTTGCCGGGCAGCGCGTTGTTGCGCCTGCGTCTGCCGGCGTGGCCGGTTTCGAGGTACAAGCCATTGGCGCGCGAGGTGATTGCCGCTGCAAGGCCGCTGGGCCTGCGCATCATGCTGGACCGTGATCCCGGCATGGTCGATGAACTGGGGGCTGACGGCTGGCATGCCAGCGGCAGGGCGCTCATGAGCTGTGCGCCACGGCCTGTGAATCCAAGCGGATTATGGATTGCATCGGTGCACACGGAGAAGGACGTGCAGATCGCGCGCAGCAAGCGTTTTGATGCCGTGGTGCTGGGGCCGGTAAGGAAGACGCCGACGCATCCCGATGCCGCCGCCCTGGGCTGGGCGACCTTCGCAGCGTGGGTTGCCACCGCCAATCTGCCGGTGTACGCCATCGGTGGCGTCGGGCCGGGCAATCGAGAGCAGGCGCAAGCGCTCTACGGTCAGGGCGTTGCCGGTATCTCGGCTTACTGGAGCGTTTCGTCCTGAGAGTTTGTGATGTCTTCGGCTTCGCCGGGAATCGTCTTGCGCTCATCGAACCATTCACCGAGGTCCAGCAGCTTGCAGCGTTCGCAGCAGAACGGCCGCCAGATGTTGCCTGCATCCAGCCGCGCCGGTTCGCCGCACTGCGGACAGTGGGC
>JBOICJ010000200.1:0-2999 GCA_050740035.1 Stenotrophobium sp.
CCAGAAACACCGAGCCCAGTGCGGCAAAACCGATAGCGCCATTGTCGATGAAAAATTCGATCGCATAACGTGGATTGACCGCAGCCAGCACGGTCGGGTGCGCAATGATGCCACGCAGTCCCAACAGCGCCAGCACCAGAAACCAGACTCCTAACAGCGGCCCGAAGATTGCGCCCAGACTGCCCGTGCCGTGCTTCTGCACAGCGAACAGGCCAATCAGAATCAGTACCGTGATCGGAATGATGTAAGGCTCAAATGCGGGTGTCGCCACCTTCAGGCCCTCGACCGCGCTGAGCACGGAAATCGCGGGCGTGATGGTGCCGTCACCGTACAGCAACGCCGCTCCAAACAGACCCAGCAACATCAGCATGTAACGCAGCGAAGTGCGCTTTGTGCGCCAGGGATTGAGCAGCGCCACCAGCGCCGCGATACCGCCCTCGCCTTTGTTGTCGGCGCGCATGATGACCACCAGATATTTCAGCGAAATCACCAGCAACAACGACCAGATCACCAGCGACAGGATGCCGAGCACATTAGCTGGCGTCGGCGCAAGCGGATGGCTGGCGCTGAGAAAACACTCGCGGAATGCGTAAATCGGACTGGTGCCGATGTCGCCAAATACAATTCCGAGCGCGGCCACGCTGAGCGGCAGCATGCGTGCATTTTTATCGTCGTGATCGGTCATTTCTGATTCTGTGCCCCAGCCGGTCTGCGCACATCATAGGCGACAGACCGCTTGAAAACCTGATCCTCGCCGATGGCCAAACGCCGCAGGCATAAAATGCGCCGGCAATCCCGGTATGCTGCGCACCCCGCCCCGGCCCGACATGGACAACTCATGGCTCAAAGATGGACAACGCAGGACATGCCCTCGCTCAAAGGCAGGATTGCCGTGGTGACCGGCGCCAATCGCGGCCTCGGCCTGGAAATCAGTTGCGGCCTCGCCGGCGCAGGCGCCACCGTGGTCATGGCCTGTCGCGACGCCGCTCGCGCACGAGATGCGGCGCAAGCCGTGCGGCAGCGCATCGCCGACGCCCGGATCGAAACCATGTCGCTCGACCTGGCCGACCTCGATTCGATCCGCGCGTTTGCGCCCGCCTTCGAGCAAAAATTTCCGCGCCTCGACCTGCTCTGCAACAACGCCAGCGCGATCATGGTGCCGAAGCAGCAGACCCGGCAGGGATTTGAGATGCACATCGGCGTCAACCATCTCGGCAGCTTCGCGCTGACCGGCACGCTGCTGCCGCGGCTGCGCGCCAGTGCCGGCGCGCGCATCGTCAATACCGCCAGCATTGCCCACGGCCTCAACCAGGGCCTCGACCTCGAAGACCTGCACTTTGCGCGCACGCCTTACAAGGAGATGGAAGCCTACGGCCGCAGCAAGCTGGCGACGCTGCTGTTCACGTTCGAACTCGATCGCCGCCTGCGCGCCCTCGGCATCGGTGTCCGCGCTGCCGCGGCGCATCCCGGCTATGCCAGCACCAACCCGGACCTCGGCGGGTTTTTCATGCGCCTGAGCACGCGGCTGTTTGCGCAAAGCGCCACCATGGGCGCGCTGCCGGCGCTGTATGCCGCCACCGCGCCCGATGTGCAGGGCGGCGAATATTTCGGTCCAGGCGGATTCAAGCAGCTGCGTGGCACGCCCGCACGCGTCGAGTGTCGCGCCGATGCGCGCGACCCGGCGCTGGCCGCCCGCCTGTGGACATTGTCGGAGCAGCTCACCGGCGTGCATTATCTCGACCAAACTCCCGCCTGATACGGATACGCTACATGAACACACAGACTGCAAACAGCGGCAACAGCCACAGCATGGTGATTGGCTATCTACTGTGGATTTTCGGATTCATGGGCGCGCATCGTTTTTACTACGGCCGCCAACTCACCGGCACGCTCTGGTTCCTGACGCTGGGACTGTTTTTCATCGGCTGGATCATCGACCTGTTCCTGATTCCCGGCATGGACCGCGACGCCGACCGGCGCTATCGCACCGGCAACACCGACTACTCGGTCGCCTGGTTGCTGCTGACGTTTCTCGGCTTTTTCGGCCTGCATCGTTTCTACATGGGCAAGTGGATCACCGGCCTGATCTATCTCTGCACCGGCGGCTTGTTCCTGATGGGCGTGCTCTACGATTTCCTGACCCTCAACGGCCAGATCGACGAGCGCAATCGCACACAGACCATGACCTGAACAAACTCATGGCGCTGACCGCAACGATCTACAGCTTTTCCATCCAGCTCAGCGATATGGATCGCGGCGTCTACCAGACGCTGGATCTGCGTGTCGCACGGCATCCTTCCGAAACGGCGGAATACATGCTGACCCGCGTGCTCGCCTATTGCCTGGAATTCCAGGACGGCATCGCGTTCACCGAAGGGGTCTCTGCCGTGGATGAGCCCGCCATCGTCGTGCGCGACCTCACCGGCCGCATCACCTCCTGGATCGAAGTCGGCGCACCCGATAGCGAGCGCCTTCATCGCGGCAGCAAGCTGGCCGGTCATGCCGTCATCTATACCCACCGCAGCGCACAGCAGGTTCTGGCCCAGCTCGACGGCCGGAAAATCCATCGCGCTTCAGGCATCGCCGTGCATGTGCTGGGCCGTACCTTCATCGACGCCGCCGCTGCGGCCTTGCAGCGTCGTGCCTCGCTGGCGTTAACGGTGACCGAACGTCAGCTCTATCTCGACGTCGACGGAAAAACCTTCAATACCCAGATCGAAACCCATGCCATCGCCTGAAGCCGCTGGCGTCGAAGCAGAAGTCCGGCGCTGGCTGGAACAGGTCGTGATCGGGCTCAACCTGTGTCCGTTCGCCGCCAAACCGGCGCACGCGGGAGCCATCAGCATCGTCGTAACCGAAGCACGCGACGAAGAAGCCCTGCTGACGGAGTTGCATGCACAACTGATGCGCCTCGACGACAGCGACGCCGAAGAACTGGAAACCATCCTGCTGGCGATTCCGCGCATGCTCCAGGTGTTCGATCGCTACAACCAGTTTCT
>JBOICJ010000201.1:0-6411 GCA_050740035.1 Stenotrophobium sp.
TCCCAGGTGATGACGCGGTAGCGGTCGCGCAGCGCAGCCACCTGCGGCGCGAACATTTCGTGATCCATCAGCAGTCCGTGCGAGAACACGATGACGGGGCCGCTGCCGCCGGTATCTTCGTAGTAAAGCCTTTGGCCGTTGACTTGTGCGTATGCCATGTCCAAATCTCCTATAGGCCGCCGCAACCGATCAGGCCGCCATCGACTGTCAGCGTGGTGCCGGTGACATAGCTCGCCGCGTCGGATACCAGGTACAGGATCGCCGGTGCGATTTCCGCAGGCTGGGCAACGCGTTGCAGAGGAATGTGCTGCAAGGCAGTTTTCAGGATTTGTGGATTCTGCGTCAGCGCCGAGGCAAATTTGGTTTCGGTCAGGCCAGGCAGTACCGCGTTGACCCGCACCTTCCACGGCGCGCACTCCTTGGCGAACGCCAAGGTCATGTTGATCACCGCCGCCTTGCTGATCGAGTAGATGCCCTGGAACATGCCGGGCTTGACGCCGTTGACCGACGCGATGTTGACGATGGCGCCGCTGCCGCCTTTTTTCATCAGCTTGGAGGCCAGCGCCGATAGCTCGAAGTAGCCCTTGATGTTGACCTGCAGGGTCTTGTCGATCATTCCCACGTCCGTATCGGAAATGTGTCCGAAGTAGGGATTGGTCGCGGCGTTGTTGACCAGGATGTCGAGCCGCCCAAAGCCGGCTTCGATCTGGTTCATCAGGTTTTTCAGCGCGGCCGAATCGCCCTGGTGCGCGGCGATGGCGGTGGCCTTGCCACCGGCTTTCTCGATTTCCGCGGCGACGACATCGAGGTCCTGCTGCTTGCGGCTGGAAATGACCACATGCGCGCCTTGCTCGGCGAGCAGGCGTGCGGTGGCGGCGCCGATGCCGCGTGAGGCGCCGGTGATCAGGGCGACGCGGCCGCCGAGGTCGAACAGGGATGTGCTCATGCAAGCTCCAGTCAAGGTCTAGCGAAAGGTGATGAGTGACAGGTCGCCGCTCAGCTCGAGGTGGGCGATGCTGTTGTAGCCCTGCAGCGACAGGCCGCTGCGGCCCATGCGGAATGTGTGGACCGAGCCGTTGTAAATACGCCAGTTGAGGCGAAAAGTCATTTCATCACTCAGGCCCAGCGCAGTTTTCAACGCGACCGCGATGACGCCGCCGGAGGTGAAGGCGACGACAGTTTTCCGGTCAGTGTCGGCCAGTTGCCGGATGCCGCGCGTAACGCGCTGGTGGAATGCGTTCCAGGTTTCGAATGCGGCACGTTCGTGCGGACGGTTTTCCAGCCAGTAGCCGATGGCTTTTTCAAACGCGGCCTGGAACAGCTTGGGATTTTTGTGAAAGCTGCGATCCTGGATGCCCAGTTCCGGGTGATCCCGCGCCACCATCGGGATGTAGGTGCCGAGGATGGCCTCGAAGTCGTACTCGTTGAGCGCCGGATCGATCCGCAGCGGCTGGTCGGATCGCCCCAGAGCCGCAAGCGCATTTTTCGCACTGTCCTGCTGGCGCGACATGTCGCCGCTGTGGAAAGCGTCGCCGGAGAAGTTCAGTCGCGCCCAGTATGTGCCCAGTGCACGGGCCTGCCGCGCGCCGAGCGGCGAAAGCTGATCGTAATTGCTCGAGCCGAAAGCGGCCTGCCCATGACGAACGAGGATCAGCGTCGTCACAGGCAGGGCAGGTCTTTAGCAGCTCAGCGAACGGTGACTGGGCCGTTGAGGCTATGCGCGATCTTGCGACCCTTGGAGTCGGTCAGGCCGGTGCTGATCGAGACCTTGTACTGACCGTCGCCCGGCACCGGGAACACCAGCATGCGGCGGTTGTTCTCGCCGATTGCCCAGCTGCCGGAAACCGGGTGGCCGCTCTTGTCGGTGACCTTGAGGTTTTGATCGAGGCCATCGGCCTGGAAGAAGGCACCGTTGAACATCAGCACGATCGCTTTCTTGAACGATGCCGGTCCGGCATAGACCAGCGAAAGATTCGCCGGATTTTCGGCGGGCCACCAGCGGCTGTGTTTGGCCTTGGTCGAACTGGTTGCCGCTGCGTGATGCGCCGGCTTGGCGGCGTGGGTCGCATGCTTCTTGGCGGGTGCAGGCTTGGCTGCCGGAGCCGCTTCAGCCGGGGCAGCCGATTCGCTGCTTTCAGCCGGCGCGGACGTAGCGGTGTCGGCCGTTGCGGCCGGCACCGGTTCCGCCGTCGCCACGGCGCTTTCGGCAGGGCTGCTGCTGGTTTGTGCAGGCTCGCTGGCAGCGGGTTCGGATGTGGCAGCAGGTGCCGCGGTAGCGGTGGCTTCGCTGCCGCTGGGTTCGGCGGCGGTGCTGGAAGGATTGGCCGTTGCAGCGGATGCGGCGGCCGTTGCTGCGTTATCGCCGCTGGCGGCGGCAGGGCTTTCAGCGGCAGTCGTGTCGCTGCCGGCCGGGGTGGCAACCGCGGCGGCATTGGCGGCGGCTACGGACTGGTCGGATGCGCCATCGGGATTGAGCTTGTTGGCGAAAACCTGGTCGACGCTGACGCTCGGGGGAAACTTGGCCTCGTCGACCTTGTGCGGATCGAAAATCTCCAGGCCCCAGAATGTGCCGGCGCCGAGCACCGCGACCACGCCTGCCATGGTTAGAAATTTTTTGTTCATGCGTTTGCTCCAATCTCCCTAAGCAACCCAGTGACAGCATCAATCCCGGCCAGGTGCCGGGGAATAAACGCCTTGCGCCCTTGATAACGGCTTGTTTTGTGACCCAACGCGACTGCGCGAACTATCCGATACGCGCGCGACGGCGTCAATGCTCCGCAAGCATTTCGGCACAGGCTTCAATTTCGAAAAATCCTATGTTGGCGGGCGCAACACTGCGATAATGGCAGCATCGTCCGCCTTCGATTTCCTTATGCAAGGAGCGTGTCATGTCTGATCGGTACCTCGAACTGTCTCATTCCACTTTCGGCAAGGCGCTGGTCAGCCTGCTGGGTTTGCCGACGCCGCCCAGGCTGGTGCGTGCCAGCGGGCCCTGGGGCGAGCAGCCGCTGGCCGGGCGTTTTGCACTGGTGGGGGCTTCGAGCAATGCCATCCTCGCGCCCGAAATGCTGAAAGTGCTGGCCCGGCTCGGGCTGTCGTTGCGCATCGTGCCGAATCATCCGGGGCTGGCGGCGATCAAGCCGGCCGCGCATGCACTGGCGATCAATCTCGAAGGCAGCCCGGCCAAGGATAGCGGCGAGACCGCGAGCACGGCCTACGTGTTCGATGCCAGCGGCATCACCTCGGCGGCGCAGATGCGCGAACTCTACGATTTCGTGCAGCCGGTGGTCGCGCAGATTCCCAATGCCGGGCGCGTGCTGATTCTGGGCCGCAATCCGGCGCAGGAGAGCGATGCCGCGACGGCGGCCTGTGCTGCGGCGCTCGGCGGGTTCGTGCGCTCGCTGGGCAAGGAAGTTGGCCGCAAGGGCATCACGGTCAATCTCCTGCAGGTTTCCAAGGGCGGTGAGAAATGCCTTGCCGGTCCGATCCAGTTCTTCCTCAGCGAGCATTCGGCGTTCGTGACCGGGCAGACCTTGCCGGTCGATGCAGCGAACGCGGATGCGGTCGGCGCGCTGGCCGGCTCGCTGAATGGCAAGGTGGCGCTGGTTACCGGCGCCGCGCGCGGCATCGGTGCCGCGATCGCGCAGACGCTGGCCCGCGAGGGCGCGACGGTGATCGGCATGGATCGTCCCGAGGAGGAAGGCGCGCTCGGCGACGCCATGAGCAAGATCAATGGCGTCGGCCTGCCGCTGGACGTGACCGCGGCCAACGCCGCGCAGCGCATCGCCGAGGAAGCCGGCAAAAAATTTGGCGGCCTCGATGTCGTCGTGCACAACGCCGGCATCACCAGCGACAAGATGCTGCGCAACATGCCGGCGCATTTCTGGGACATGGTGCTGGACATCAACTTCGGCGCGATCCTGCGCATCAATGAAGGACTGCTCGGCGACGGCCTCAAGGACGGTGCGCGCATCGTCTGCATCTCGTCCATCGGCGGCATCGCCGGCAACGCCGGCCAGACCAACTATGGCGCGACCAAGGCCGGCATCATCGGCTACGCCGCCAACATGGCGGCGACGCTGGCCAAGCGCGGCGGCGCGATCAACGCCGTGGCGCCCGGCTTCATCGAGACCCAGATGACCGCGCAGATGCCGGTCGGTCCGCGTGAAGTGGGCCGCCGCCTGGCGGCGCTCGGACAGGGCGGGCAGCCGATCGACATTGCCGAGGCGGTGACGTTCCTGTCATCGGCCGCGGCTGGTGGCGTCAACGGCCGCACTCTGCGCGTCTGCGGTCAGAATTTCGTTGGCGCCTGAACCGGCGCCTCTGGAAGCCATTGAAACGGTCACCCGCTCCAGGGTTTGTATACTCAAGATTTGTTATAAATTATTTAATTTATTTAAAATAATGTTATATAATATAACAACCGTCAGGCAACTCTTGCTGACAGCGGGTGGCGCGTGAACCAGCTCCAACTGATTGCTGAGTCACGCCTGCCGACGCCATATGCGGAATTTCGCATTGCCGCGTTCAAGGCTCCCGACGGCAAGGAGCATGTGGTGCTGTCGCTGGGCGATCTGACCGGCGCGCCGCCGCTGGTGCGCGTGCATTCGGAGTGTCTCACCGGCGATGCGCTGTTTTCGCTGCGCTGCGACTGCGGCGCGCAACTGGCGTCGGCGCTGGAGCAGATTGCCGGCGAAGGTCGCGGTGCGTTGATTTACCTGCGGCAGGAAGGTCGTGGCATCGGCCTCGGCAACAAGATCCGCGCCTACGCGCTGCAGGACACCGGCGTGGATACCGTCGATGCCAATCATCACCTGGGCTTTCCCGCCGACGCGCGCGACTACGGGCTGGCGGTGGAACTGCTGCGCAAGCTGGGCCTGTCGCGCATCCGCCTGATGACCAATAACCCGCGCAAACTCGATGCGCTGATCCGCGACGGCATCGAAGTGGTCGAGCGGGTTGCCATCGAGCCGGGCCGCAATCCGCATAACGCCGCCTACCTCGATGCCAAGGCGCGCAAGCTCGGACACTGGTTCAGCCTGCCATGACCGGAAAGCCGCCGCGCAAGACCAAATCCAGGGCGAAAGCCAAAGCGCCGGTGAACGAGGTGCAAGTCGTGGCCGAGCCACCCGCGCCGGTCGAACAGAAACCCAAGGGACTGCTGCGCGAACTGGGCTCGCTGACGGTTTCGACCTACAAGGTATCGAAAGGCTTCGTGCCGCTGCTGCGCCTGCTGGCGCATGAAAACGACATCACCCGCGACGAGATATCGCAGGCGATCGACCAGGTCTACAAGGGCCTGTATCGCCACCCGCTGCTGCGCCAGACCGAGCGCGTCACCACGTTCCTGCGCAAGCGCCGGCTGATTCCCAACGAGCAGTCGACCGAGGATCTGATCCGCTATCTGGTCGAGCAGGTGGTGGCACGTTCGCCGATGCCGGTGCCCGATGCGCTGGTGCAGGAGTTCTGGCAATTCTTCGACGAACTGTTCTCGACGCCGGAACTCAAAGGTCTCGGCGAACTGACGCTGGACATGTCGCGGCTGGTGCTCAAGACCTACGAGCCGCTGCTGGTCGAGATCGTCAACATCCTCAAGGCCGGCCGCCGCTTCAACCAGTGGCAGCTCAACGAACTGCTGCGCCGCGCCGCGATGGTGCGCCACGATGCGGTGATCGTGAAGCGGCAGATCAAGGCGTTGCGCTACATCAAGCCGTTTTTCCAGGCCGACCCCAAGGATTTCGGCGCGCAGGCCAAAATCATTGCGCAGATGGTGCGCGAGTTCGGGCCGTTCTTCATCAAGATGGCGCAGGCCGCCGCATCCAACTCGGACTTCCTGCCGGAGGAAATTGCCCGGGAACTGGCGGTGTTCCATGAAGACGTGCCGCCGATGACTGAGGACGAAGTCAACTCGGCGTTCATGGAGTGCTACGGCAAGTTGCCGCACAAGCTGTTCCTCGATTTCGATGCTGCGCGGCCGGTGAAATCCGGCTCGATCGGCTCGGTCTATTTCGCCAAGAAACCCTTCATCGAAGACGGCCGCGAAGTGCTGCGGCCGGTGGTGATCAAGGTCGGGAGGCAGGATATCGACCGCGAGTTCGCCATCGGCAAGCTGGTGCTTGGGCTGGCGATCATGTCCTCGCAATACTGGGCACCGCATTCCAAGCTGGCGCCGTTCCTGCGCGCGATGCAGGAGCAGGTCGATGAGTTCGTCGCCGGCTTCATGGAGGAGCTGGACTTCGAGGCCGAGGCCAAAAACCATCTGCGCTTCTACCAGCGCAGCATCGCCAGCGGCATGTACCGTGTGCCGACGCTGTATTCCAGTTCGCGCCGGATCCTCGAGATGGAATATCTCAGCGACGCCGACAGCCTGACGCGGGCGCTGAAAAAAATGCCCAGCAGCCAGCGCCGCGC
>JBOICJ010000202.1:0-5704 GCA_050740035.1 Stenotrophobium sp.
CAGTGAATCTGTAGTTCCGGCTAGAGCACAATTCCTGATCTGCTAAACTTGGCAAGCCAGCAGCCACCTGGTGCGCACAGTTCCGGCTAGAGCACAATTCCTGATCTGCTAAACTGCATTTCGTGCAAGTACCTGAAACATAAAGACAAGCTGGAGTTTGGGAGCCAGAATTCCGGCTCCCAAACGCTCAAAACAGCTCGAATTGATCTGATTTTCCTGGGGCAACATGACGCTTGCGGCTCTCAAAGCGAATAATTTGCTGATACTGCTTGTCGGTCATGAAATGAATATACACCTTCCCGCCCGGGGGCAAGGTATTTTGCACCCGCCGAGTGTAGGTCTCGCATTGCTCCCGCCCGGAGCAACAGCGCAGGTAGATGGAAAACTGGGTCATTTCAAAACCGAGATCGAGCAGGTCATTACGGAAATCCGTGGCCGCTTTGCGCTCTTCGTGAGTGCCCACGGGGAGATCAAACATTACCATCATCCACATGATCCGGTAACTCGATAGCCACGTCATGATTAGTCCTGACTTGTACCAGATTACGAAGTTCCACCGCTGAAAGTGGAAAGGGAAATTCAAGCTCTTCCCGCTCACCTTCAAACACTTGGGCAAGTGAGATGCATAGACGTTCTATGCATTGAGCCAAAGGGCTTTGCCCTTTCCCCGTCGGTATATCCTTGTAAAGCAGCAACGCCATTTGACGTTTCGTATGAGGATTGACGGAAGTTGCTCCAGTGGCAATCAATGATCGAACGGTACAATCAACCATTGGCCTGAAGGGTTCCATGAGATCATCCACGAGCCGCATGGAATTCGACTGATTTTGATGATGCAGTGCCACAGTAGGGTGCAACCCCGCTCCGATTATGGCTCTCGCTGTTGCGCTTCGCAGTATCGTATATCCGTAATTCAGCAATGCATTTTCATTGTCTGCTGTACGATCGCGCCGAAAATTCTCCCCAAACAACAGAGTCCAATATCGCCTGGCTGCCTGCGCCTCGATATTACCGGGATCGCCAGAGCGCACCTTGGGTATCAACGCCGTTATTGGCGGATTGGGTATCCCCCACGCATCCAGCACTGCAGCCTGTTGAGTCAGCTTGGCTCGAACAATAGACTGCCACAGACGCTTGAGCAAGGGCTTAGGGGCGGCAAGTTGTGCGTCCATACGCCCCGCCTGACGGTGAAACCCGTCCACGGACCAGAGCATGGCAACCGGCTCATGCCGAGAAGAGCAACACACGTAAACCGCATTGCGCTCCGCGAGACGAACCAGCAATTCCTGTGTCAGTACCTGACCGTGCCCGCTTCCGATGACGGCAGCAATATCGTCGAGCGGAATCCGGCCGACTTCGTTCTGGCCCTCCTTGATTACGAGAAATCCTCGTTCTGCATGCAGGTAACGGCCGTCTTGCGCAATCTCTATGATGCGGCCGATCATGTCATTCTCGGAAGCCGGGGTCGTTGACGTAGCCGAGGATGTCCACGCCAACTAAACGTGCGCGCAGCGGCTGCAATGCTGAAGGTGATTTGAAGAGATACTTCAGCCCGCTGTCTTTGTCGCGTGTGCGCGCATCCACATTGGCTTCGCGTGTTTCAGCCATGGCGATCATGCCTTCCGAGAACTTTGCGACACGCATGTAACGCGTATGCCCTTCCGACTCGACGGCCAATATGTCGTCCTTGTGGACCCGCATTACCAATGGCAAACCATTCTGTGCAGTCGTTCCCGACTCCACGAAAGTTTTCTGATTTGCTTCAAATGTGCTGACAACTTCACCATCCCAGCGTTCATCTACTTTGCGGAAAATCTCGTAGCAATAATTGCTGTCGCCCTTGACATAACGATAAGGTTTGCCGTTGTGACGATCGTGAATCGGGATCACGGACAGACGTTCTTCGCAAATCACGCGCCGGATACTCGTGCGCGCCGAATAGGCGGCCAGAGCCGCTTTGATGTCCTTTGGCGAGGACATCTGCGCCAGCAGTTGCATGATTTCGGTGCGCAGCGTCTCGCTTGCAATCGATTCCGCATCGTTGGCGTTCTTGATGCTGTCCAGCGGCCGGCGCCGGCCCACCAAGAGGTTGCCGCGCGCATCGGGCCCGTCGCGTAAACCGTAGTTGGTGTCGTTGTGCAATGCGGCCTGCTTGCCGTGATCGGGCTTGTGCGACACCACGATCGCGTTGAGACATGTGGCCAGCTCGTCGCGAAACGTCGGCCACGGCAGGCCCAAGCCTTCCAGCAATCGCTGCTCGCCTTTTCCCTCTGCGCGGGCAGCAGCCGTGGCAATACGCTGGACCAGGCTGCGGTCGCACAAACCGATTATCGCGGCATCGAGTGCGTGGTGGCGGTGATCGTCCCGGTTCTTGATGCCGTCTTCCGAGAGCAATTTGCTCAGACCGAACTTGCCGCGAATCATCCCCGTCAGCTTACCGCTCGACACCCAAATGCAGTTGGGCGGGCAGATGCCTGTGAGGTACTGTTTGGCGGCACGGCCAAGATATGCGGTGTCGGTAAGATGGCGCGCCAGAAAGTCCTTGCCGTCGAGGAAGGTTTCGAGCGCGCGCTCCTGGAAGAGCTTGCGCTTGTGTTCGGGAAGGCGCTCGGCGCGCTCCAGAATGCCGGGCCAGCGATCGACGTGTCCCCAGGCTTCGAATGGCGTGCGATTGCCCTTGTCACGATTGCTCTGCCGCGTGCACAACAGCTTGTTCCCGATGCCGTCGTGCAGCGAGCGCGAGAAGGGCAGAACGTGGTCAACCTCGATTTCGTCGCTGAACAAAGTCGCCTTGCTGAGGCGTTGACCGCTGTAGATGCAATAGCGGTCCATCGCATCTTCCTTGCCCAATTCTTCGAACAGTTGCAGCTTCTGCCGATTCTCACGATTGGGTTGTACGCCCAATTCACGTAGCTCGGCGTCGTAGCGTTCGTTGCGTGCCTGCGCGCCGGCCTGCTGTTTCATGATTTCGTGCCGATGCTCGCCGGAGGCGCCGAACTCGCGCGTCAGCTCGATTACGATCTGGGCCGGGTGGCTATAACGCTTGATCAACGCATTGACCAGTTGCCGAACCTGGTTGAGACCAATATGCACGGTGGGGTTGGGGATCTTGCCGTACTGGCGTTCGTCCTTGTTCCTGGCGGTTGGCGTCGGCGCCGTGTAACCGGCCAGCAATTGCCCGTAGTACGGCAACTGCATGAATATCTCGCCGGTGTAAAATTGCGAATGGCTTTGATAGCCTGCGCGTCGCACCGCTTCGTCATAGGTGATCACGTCGCGCTCCAGCTCCGGAACGATGCGTGACAGGGCTTTCAGGCTCAGGCTTCCGTAATCGTCCGGGAGGTTGAAGCCAGCGAGTGTGTTTGCCTGCTGTTCGCTGAGCTTGACCGGCAAGGTGCTCAGCGCAGCGAGGACGGCCGCTTCATCGTGCTGGCCTTTGAGGATCTCTTTCGCACCCGTGAAATCGGCCGGCACGGCCTGCAACGCGGCAATCAAAGGCTCGGCCTGATCGGCTTGCTCGACCAGAATCGCCAAGGCATATTGCTGATCAGCTTTGAGTGTATGCCACGTTTCGCCCAGCGCCTCGGGCATCGCGAAGCGTGCGCCCACCGCGTCACCCTTGAAACCGCGTCGTTTTTCATCGCGGCTGAAGTTGAAGGCTTTCGCGTTGCGCAGCCCGGCAACTTTGGCCAGTTGACTGAATGTGACAACATCTGGATCAGTCAGCAACCTTTGCAACATCTGGTTGCGTTCGTCAATGGTTAGCGGTCTGTCCGCGATGCCCTCGCGCACTCGCAGATGATTAAGTTCCTGCAGGATGCGGAAGCGCTGCTGCAAAGGCGCGCACAGACGAGCCCGGTATTCTTCAAGCTCGAATTGGCAGCGGCCGGGTTGTACCGGTTTCAGACGCCGCTGGAACAGCATGATGTCGCGCAGCCTGTCTCGTGTCTCGTTGGTCAGCAATGCGGGATGAAACGACTGCTGCGCTGACCAAAGCGCATCGAATTCCTCTTCGACCATTGCCCGTTGCAGATAGAGCACGTACTGACCGTCACTGCTCCGCCTTGCGCGCACCGGTTTGCGCTCGGCGTGCTGTTTCGCGAGGTATTGGCCCACAGTACGGCAGTCCGCTACTTTCATCCGCTCACGCAAAGCCTCAATGGCCGCATGCACCTTGCCAGTCTCTTTCGCCGACTCTTCATCTCGTGCGTCCTTGCGGCTGCTGCGGAAACCGCGTTTTCGCGCCAAGTGGTACAGCGCGCGTCCGAACTCGCGCAGTGACAAGCGTTGATCGAGTCCGCGGGCGCGCAACTCGTAAGGGTCCAAGACTTGCAATTGCTTGCGTGCAGCCTCATCGACAGGCATCAGGCCGAATTGAATGAGAGCCTGCATCAGCTTGTGCCGCCTTTTAAGTACGCGGTCGCGGCGGCGCCGAGTTTGGCGTGCCAGCCGACGGTCCGCCGCTCGTGACGCCAATGTCTTGGGATCGCGGCCGTCAGAGAATATGCGCGACCCCATGCGGATGATCTTGTCCGGCTCGTCGTTCTCATCCAGGCGATAGACACACCACCCGAGCGAATTGGCACCCACGTCCAGCGCCAAACGATACTTAAGCTTCACGGTAGTCTCCTTGACAAAAAGACCAGCGACAGCCTAAAGTAGAGCCGCTAGTTGATCAGGAATTGTGCTCTTTCCGATAACAAGCTGATCTGCCTTGTTGCAGAAAGATGCACCAAATCAGAAGGCCGCCGCAAGGCGGCCTTTGTTTGCATATTAAAGATCAGGCCCCAAATTGATCTATTGTTGGAAAAGGGGCCGCCGCCAACACATCGTTATTGTTGTGCGCGGGCATCACCATGGCGGTGCTGGATCGGAGCGCTTTGGTTAATTCGCAGTGAACGCTCAGGAGTTACGCCACATCCAGCCGCGCAACCAACTCTTCAACCGGTCCCAGGTACTGACATAACGAGATCGTCTGAGCGGCACGGCGCCGGTGACGGTGACATCCAGATCCGGCACCAATTGCAGCACATCATCCTTCTTCTCATAGGTGCGGAAATACACCACCACCGGTGGTTTTTTTGTATCGAACGTGGATTTGCCGAGACGGTGCGTCAACAAGGCCTGCGGTGCAATCTCGCTATCTTCCGCGATGCGTGCCAGGTCCTCGTCGGACGCCACCACGAAATCCAGGGTCACGACGCGTCCATTGGTGCGGAAGGCCTTGATCGCGGTGATCTCCACGAGGCGTTCGCGCTGTTCGCGATCAAAGACTGTCTTTTCATCCCAGGCGATTACTCGATCCCCCTCTTTGAGATCAGTGCCGTAGGGACAGAACAGGCATTGTGCGGAATTGACGTTGCGCACATAGCTTGGCAAACGGCTGGGGCCGTTTGATCGAAGCGTGGCCTTTTTCTTTCGCAGGAACATTGCTGTCCTCCGTTACCTTAAACAGCCTGGCGGCTTCCATGACACACGCCGCAGTTCCCGACCCTTCGCGTCGTGCAGTGGATTGTGTCCTGAACAGTATCCCAGATGGTTGTATTTTACATAAAATGATAAACCCTTTCCAGCCGTCTATCCGGGAAAAATCACCATTGGGCGACTGCCTGCTGCGCAGCAGCATTTTCAGGCCGCGCCAGCAGCCCGCTGGTGCTTAGGCTGACTTGGTACTCCGCCTTATCTGCCATGGGCAGATACACCC
>JBOICJ010000203.1:0-4236 GCA_050740035.1 Stenotrophobium sp.
GGTCAAGGCCAAGTTGCAGGCGATTCGTGACGCCATCGTCGCCGAGACGCCGCCGGAGAAACCTGCAACACCTTAGTCTTCTTCTGCGGGCAGCTCACTGCGCTTGAGTTGATCCAGCTTGCGCTGCGCTTCGGCGGCAGCAGTGGCATCGCGCAGTTTCTCGGCCTTGCTGCGGCCAAAGCGCAGACGGTTTTCGGCCGCCTGCTTTGCGGCTTCGGCGCGCGCCTTGTGCTTGCGTGCCTTGTTCAGGTTGATGACCGTGGCCATGTTGCCCACGCTACGCCAGACCCGCGGCTCGCTCCAGTTCTTCCAGCGCCTCGCGGCTGTAGACCGCCAGACGCTGCAAATGCGGCAGGCCGTCGCGGCAGCCGATGAAACCGAAATTCAGCGTGTCGACGTAGCTGACCACGGTGATGTTGAGGCCGTAGCCCTGGAACGGAATCGACAACGGGTAATACGCATCCATGTGAAAGCCGCGAAAGTACAGCGGCTTGTCCGGCCCCGGCACGTTGGAAATCACCAGATTGAACACCGGCCGCACGCGCCCGGCCGCGCCGGGGATCTGCGACAGCATCATCGGCGCCATCAGCAGCGCGCTGTACTGCATGATGCCGTTCTTGGTCATGCCCTGCAGCTGCGCCTTGGCTTCGCGGGTGGAGGCGATGACCGTCTCGAAGCGTTCCACCGGATCGGCGATGTCGGTCGCCAGCGTGGCGAGAATCGCGCCCACCGCATTGCCGCCGCCGGGATCATCCTTGGGCCGCACGTTCACCGGCAACATCGTGGTCAGCGGTTTTGCCGGCAGCGCATCCAGCTCGAGCAGCAGACGCCGCAGCGCCGAGCCGCAAAGAGTCAGCACGATGTAGTTGAGCGTGCCCTTGTAGGCCTTGGCGGCGCGCTTGAGCCGCGCCACTTCAAATTGCTGCGTGGCGAAGCGGCGATTGCGGCTGATTTTCTGGTTGAGGATGGATTTTGGCGCCTGCATCGGCGCGATCAGCGCCTTGCTGCGGCTTTTCGCCGGGCGCAACACGTTGACCAGCGCCTTGGTGACGTTGCGCGTGGCGCCGACCTGCTCGCGCACCAGGGTCATCAGCGCGTCGAGTGTCGGCACGTTCTTGCTCGGGCCGGCCTTGTCGCGCTTGGGTTGCGGCCGCGTGTGAAACATCGGCGTGTCGAGCTCCGCCGCCGAGGTCGACATGCTGGTCGAGAGCAGGCGGATGCCGGTGTAGCCGTCCACCAGCGCGTGGTGCACCTTGAAATAAATCGCGAAGCGGCCGCCTTCCAGCCCTTCGATGAAATGCACTTCCCACGGCGGGCGGTGAAAATCGACGCTGTGGCTGTGCAGGCGCGAGACGAGGATGCCGAGTTCGCGTTCATCGCCGGGCGCGGGCAGCGCCGAGCGCCGCACGTGATACTCGACGTCGAAGGCATCGTCCTCGACCCAGGATTGCAGCAGGCTGGCGAGCAGCTTGGGGTGGCGCAGCTTGAGGTTCCACGGCGGATACGCCGTGCCCTGCTGACGCACTTCGTCGATCAACTGGCGCAGCAGGTCGGGCGAGGCATCGGGCGGCGGCGAGAACTGCATCAGCGCGCCGACGTGCATCATCGATTCGCGGGTTTCGGCGGCGAGAAAAGTCCAGTCCAGCGGATTCAGGCGTTTGCTCGCACTCATGCGATTCTCCGGTGTCGTTATTCTGCCAGCCCGTGGTTTGATGGTAGCGCCAAGTCGCGGACTTGTCGCGTTCTCTATGGCGGCTGCGGTTCGCGCACAAAACCCAGATGCGCGGGCAGGGCGTCGGCGTCCATGCGCGTGATTGGCAATGCCGTCGCATCGATGCACAACTGCATTGCCGTTTGCGTGCCCGAGGGCCGTGCAAGCGCCTCGGCCAGCTGTGTTTCGTCAGCCGGTTTTCCTGAGGCGCGAAGCCGCTGCAGGGCCCAGTCGAGGCTGGCATCTTCGAGTACGCCGGGGCCGTGTTCGCAGGTCAGCAGCAGCGCGCCGTGTTCATCCATGAAAGCGGCGGCGGGTGCCGTCACCGCCAGGCCGGTATGCGTATGCAGTCGGTCTGCGCCGTCGGTGCGCAGGATCAGCGGCGCATATTCCAGCGCGATGTAACCGCGCTGCGGGCCGTTCTGGAAATACCAGCGGCCCTGCGCGTCGGCGGCATAGTTGGCATTGATGGTGTCGATGATCTGCGGCCGCGAGATGATCTCGCCGCGGATCAGCCAGCGGCCGCGCCGGTCGAGCCGCAGCCAGCCGAACAGCGCCGGCACGTTGGGCCATCTGGCCAGCGCCCGCTCGACCCAGGCTTCCATAAACGGCCTCCTTGTGGCGTGGAGAGTGAATGCAACACAACTTTACCCCGCAACGCGCCGGAACGGCGTTGCGGCCGGCCGGGTTCATCGGGTGTTCAGCCGGCTGGCGTAGATTTTCTACACACGCCGACCTTCGGCGTCAGGAGGTTCGAAGATGAAACGCACATTGATCTGCATGGCACTGAGTCTGGGCATGGTGCTGCCCGGGATTTCGCAGGCGCGTGGTTATCATGATGGCGGTTACTACAACCACGGTGCCTACAACCGTGGCGACTATCATGGCGGTTACGGCCGCGGCGATGATCGCGGGCACGACGGTTATCGTCATGATGGCTTCGGGCGCGCGGCGGTGTTGCCGCTGATCCTGGGTGCGGCCGCCGTCGGATTGGTTGCGGATGTGATCGCGGCGCCGTTTCAGGCGGTGAACTATGCGCCGCCACCGCCGGTGGTGTACTACCCGCCACAGCCGGTCTATGAGTACGCGCCGCCGCCACCGCCGCCACAGACCTGCACGGTTTACCCGGACGGCTCCAGCTACTGCCGTTGAGGATTCAGCCGCCGACTGACCGGTGACAACGCCGGCCAGTCGGCGCAGGTTTCAGGGCGCCGCCGGCAGGTTGCGGCTGAGTTGGGTGATCAGGCGGCGTTTGCTGGGGATCACCCACTGTTCTTTTAATTGCGGCGACAGCAGGCCGGCCGCTTCGAGTTCGTCGCAAAGATGCATCTGGTGCGCGAGATCGAACAAATCCAGTTGATAAGTGAACAGCCCGTCGTCGCCGACGGTGATGAACGAGATGCCCGGCGTCTGGTAATGGCTGCCATCGCGACGCAGGCCCGGCCCGCGGTTCCACCAGTGCGTGATGATGCGGTTGCCCTGTGTGGCGTAGCGCTCGATCGGGAAGCTCCAACCTTCCCAACCCACCAGCATTTCGCGGCCGTAGTGCGTGGCCTTGATCTCGGCGCGGCTGCGCGCATGGACCCGCATCGTGCCGGCGTACTCGCAGACGTATTCGCAATCCTCGGCGTAAAACTCGTCGGCAATCCAGCCCCATTCGTTGCGCGCCGCGGCGGCGACGAATGCGGCCTGCATTGCGGCGGCGCGGGCTTCGACCTGTTCGCGGCTCAGGGACATGATGCTCTCCGGTGGTGAGGTTTCATCCTGTGCAAGCCGGCGCGCGCGGGCATCACCCGTTTGCGCGAGTTGCCGGTCCGGCAGCGGTTAAAGCCCGCGGATTCGACAGCGGCACAAAAAACGCGCAAAGTGCGCGGGCATTCGCTTCAAGCTTGATCACCGTGATTATCGTCTCACCTGCGTTCTTCGCAGTTCACGTCTTCTCCCGGCTCGATTCTTGATCGCTTGCACGACACCGCAGGCAATCTGCCTGCATTCAAATTTTATCCGTGAGGAGATGTTGCAATGGCTGACAAATCAACAGGCACCGTGTAGTGGTTCAATGACGCAAAGGGTTTCGGCTTTATCACGCCGACTGACGGTGGCGAAGACCTTTTCGCACACTTCAAGGAAATCCAGGGTGGTACCGGATTCAAGAGCCTGGCCGAAGGCCAGCGCGTTGAATATGTTGCTGCGCGTGGCCCTAAGGGCATGCAGGCGACCCAGATTCGCGCACTCTAAGTTTACCTTGCGGTAACTTAAAAGCCGTGGCTTATGCCACGGCTTTTTTTGTGCGCGTAGCGTCTGAGTTTGGCGGTCCGCCGCTCTCGACAGAAGCAACAATAAATATTTTATTATATATATAATGTTTTATAATTATTATATAAATAAAACAAATACTCAGAAAAGACCCGCAACAGCGGGGATAAGCTTTTGCCGTCATCCCCGCGTTGCCGGTGTGCCGATCAACTGCGCTCAGTGACTTCGATCAAGTGATAGCCGAAGTCGGTCTTGACCGGTCACTGTAC
>JBOICJ010000204.1:0-5983 GCA_050740035.1 Stenotrophobium sp.
CCTACAACCAGAAGGATGCGGAGGGGTTTATCCGTCTGAATGCTTTGCGCCTCAGAATCGGCGCAAAGCGCGACCTGAAAAGATAGTGGCGTAGGGCGGGTTAGCCGAGTAGCGGCGTTACCCGCCGTTCCGCGAAAGGCGGGTAACGGCCTGCGGCCTAACCCGCCCTACACCAATGTAGTGATGTAGCCCGGATGAAGTGCAACGTAATCCGGGGAGGATGATTGCAGTGCCCCGGATTGCACTGTGTTTCATCCGGGCTACCGCGCTCCCGTCATTCCGGAGCCGCGCAGCGGAATCCGGAATCCAGGGCGGACTCACCGAGCCTTCTGGATTCCCGCATCCGCGAGAATGACGAGACAAAAAGAACGCGCAGCTCTCTTCACCGCCATTACGGAGGGAGGGGCGAAGCGGCGAGAGTTACCCGGCTTTGGCCGGCAGATCGCGCACATGCACATCCATCTGCGGGAATGGCAGATTGATGCCCTCGCGGTCGAAGCGCAGCTTGATGGTTTCCAGCAGGGTGCTGCGCACCTGTGAATAATCGCCGGTCTGGACCCAGCACCAGACGTTGAAATTCACTGAACTGGCGGCGAGGTCATTGATGTCGATCGTCGGCCCCGGCGTTTTCAGCGCGCCCTTGGTCTCGGCGACGATTTCGTGCAGCAGTTGCTTGGCGCGCAGCAGGTCGGAGTCGTAGCCGATGCCGATGATCAGCTCGACGCGGCGCTGCCGGCGCGCGCTGTAGTTGATGATGTTGTTGGTGGTGATGGCGGAGTTGGGAACGATCAGTTCGCGGTTGTCGGAGGTGTGCAGGCGCGTGTGCACGATCTTGATTTCCTCGACCGTACCCTTGACGCCCGAGCCGAGTTCGACGAAATCGCCTTTCTTGAACGGACGGAAAATGATCAGAATCACGCCGGCCGCCAGCGACGACAGTTGTTGCTGCAACGACAGGCCGATGGCCAGCGCCGCGCCGCCGAGCACCGCGGCGGCGGACGTGGCTTCGACCCCGAGCTGATGCAACGCAGAGAACACCACGACGGTCAGCGCCAGTCCATAGAGGACGTTGCTGAGAAAATCCGCCAGCGTTTCGTCCATGCGGCCGCGCGACATCGCCAGCCGCACCCCCTTGATCAGCCATTCCGCCAGCCATTTCCCGACGAAGAAAATCAGGATCGCGAAAATGATCTTCAATGCCACCGGCCCGGCCAGTGTCAGCAGTTGGTCGTAGGCGTGTACTTTTTGCAGCCAGGTTTCCATGAATGTCCCGTCGTCGAGCGCGGCGTCTAGTGTAAGAATGGCAATGACGAAAGCAATATAGTGACAGGAATGACTGCCAATAAATTATTTCCAAGGTGGCTCGCCGCCAACGGCCAGCAATTCGCCTGCCTGGAGCTTGGCAGCGGCCCGCTGGTGCTTTGCCTGCACGGGTTCCCCGATACCGCGTGGAGTTTCGCGCCGCTGCTGCGGGCGCTGGCCGACGCCGGTTATCGTGCGGTGGCGCCGTTCATGCGCGGCTACGCGCCGAGCGGTATTCCCGCCGATGGCGACTATCGCACGACCACGCTGGCGCGCGACGCCATCGCCCTGATCGACGCGCTGGGCGCGGAGCGCGCGTTCATCGTCGGCCACGACTGGGGCGCGGCGACGGCCTATGTTGCCGCGACGCTGAGACCGGAAAAAGTGCGCGGCATCGTCACCGCCGCGGTGCCGCATCTGCGGCGCTTCCTGCTGCGGCCGACGCCGATGCAGCTGTATCGCTCGCGCTACATGGGTTTTTTCCAGATGCGCGGCGTGTCCGAGCGACGCGTGGCGGCGGATGATTTCCGCTGGCTGCGGACGTTGATCCGCCGCTGGTCGCCGGACTGGAAGTTCACCGAAGACGATTTCGCGCCGCTCAAGGCCGGCTTCAGCGATCCGCAGCGCCTGACCGCCGCGCTGTCGTATTACCGCGCGCTGCCGGCGACGCTGGCCAGCCGCGACGGGCTGAGGCTGCTGTCGCGCAAACTGCCGGTGCCGGCGCGGGTCGTCCGCGGCATCGACGATGGCTGCATCGGTGCCGGCATGTTCGAGCGGCAGGCGTCTTGTTTCGCGGCCGGCTATGAACTGATCAGCATGAAAGGCGCGGGCCATTTCATGCACTGCGAGAAACCGGAAATCTTTGCCGCGCTGGTGCTGGAATTCATCGAGCGCAACAGTTGAGCGCCGGTGTGCCGCAGCGGCGCCGTCCGTGCGCGGAAAACAGCCACCCGCTAAGATGCAATCCGCAGAAAATCTTGTTATTAAATGTTTAATATTTTAAATAAAATATAATAATATATAACAATGCGACAGCTCCTGACCGCCACAGCGGGTGACGCGATTGATGCCTTCCGGCAACGCTCCGCAATGCCTTGGTGCCAGGAACCCCGATGAAACGATGGCTGCTCCTGCTGTTGCTGTTTTCCGGCATCGCCCAGGCCGGAGCGGCGGTGCTGGCGCCGCAGCAGGTACTGCGGCGGGGCAATGGCGCCGAGCCGGAAGTGCTCGACCCCGGCAAAGCCGATGGCGTGCAGACCGCCAACATCCTGCGCGATCTCTATCAGGGCCTCACCGACGAAGCGCCCGACGGCCGCATCATCCCCGGCGTGGCGCAGAGCTGGGAGATCAGCGCCGACCGGAAGACCTACATCTTTCATCTGCGCGACAACGCGCGCTGGAGCAACGGCGACCCGGTGACCGCGCAGGATTTCGTCGCCGGCCTGCGGCGCAGCGTCGATCCGGCAACCGGCTCCGATTATTCGCAGATCCTCTCGCCGATCGCCAACGCCGAGGCCATCACCGCCGGCAAGCTGCCGCCGGCGAGCCTGGGTGCGACGGCGCTGGACGCGCACACGCTGCGCATCGAGCTGAAGGGGCCGACGCCGTATTTCCTCGGGTTGCTGACGCACAGCACGACCTACCCGCTGCATCGCGCGAGCCTGGCGAAATACGGCAACCTCGCGTTTCGCCCCGAACACCTGATAGGCAACGGCGCCTACAAGCTGGTGCAGTGGCGCGTGCAGGCCTATGTCGAGCTGGTGCGCAATCACGCGTATTGGGACGACGCCCACACCAACATCAACCGCGTCTACTACGTCAGCGCCGACGACAGCGCCTCGGAGTTCGATCGCTATCGCGCCGGCGAGCTGGACTGGACCGACAGCATCCCGCTGGAGCAGGTGCGGTGGATCGCAGCGAACATTCCGCAGCAATGGCACAAGTCGTCGTATCTCGGCACTTATTTCTACGGCTTCAACGTCACGCGGCCGCCGTTCAAGGACAACCTGAAACTGCGCCGCGCGCTGACCCTGGCGATCGACCGCAACGTCATCGTCAACAAGGTGCTGAAAACCGGCGAACAGCCGGCCTACGGCTGGGTGCCGCCGGTGGCGCACTACCACTTGCAGATTCCGCAGTGGGCACAGTGGCCGCGCGCGCAGCGGATCGCCGAAGCGCGCCGGCTGTACGCCGAGGCCGGCTACTCTGCCGCGCATCCGCTGCACGTGCAGATCCTCTACAACACCAGCGCCGGCCACAAGAAAATCGCGACCGTGATCGCGGCGATGTGGAAACAGTATCTGGGCGTGCAGGTGACGATGCGCAACGAGGAGTTCCGCGTGTTCCTGCAGACGCGCGTGCGCAAGCAGGACACGCAGGTATTCCGCTCCGGCTGGATCGGCGACTACGACGACGCGTTTTCATTCGCCGACCTGCTCAATTCCAGGAACGGCAACAACGACACCGGTTACGACAATCCGCAATACGACGCGCTGTTGCAGCAGGCATCGATCGAGCCGGACGAGGACAAACGCGAGCAACTCCTCGAGCGGGCCGAGCGCCTGATGCTGGACGACCAGCCGATCATTCCGCTGTATTTCTATAACAGCAACCGGCTGGTGAAGCCGTGGGTGGTGGGCTGGCAGGACAACATCATGGATCACCACGCGACCAAAGACATGCGCATCTTGAAGCACTGAAACGATGTTGACTTACTCCTTCAAACGCCTGCTCAGCGCCCTGCCGACCTTGCTGGTACTGGTGACGCTGGCGTTCTTCATGATGCGTGCGGCGCCGGGCGGGCCATTCGACGGCGAGCGCAGCGTCGCGCCGGAGGTGCGCGCCGAACTCGACCGCGCCTACCATCTCGACGAGCCGCTGTGGCGGCAGTACCTGCGCTATCTGGATCAGCTCGCGCACGGCGATCTCGGGCCGTCGTTCAAGTATTCCGACCACTCGGTCAACGAGCTGATCGCCGCGGGTTTTCCGGTGTCGATGGAGATTGGCGGGCTGGCGATGCTGCTGGCCCTGCTGCTGGGCTGCGGCGCCGGCATCTACGCCGCGATGCGGCAGAATTCCTGGCTCGACTACGCCGTGATGAGCCTGGCCATGACCGGCATCTCGATTCCCAACTACGTGATCGCGCCGCTGCTGATCCTGTTGTTTGCCGTGACCCTGCACTGGCTGCCCGCCGGCGGCTGGGACGGCGGCGCGCGGCATCTGCTGCTGCCGGTGGTGGCGCTGGCCGCGCCGCAGATCGCCTACCTTGCGCGCATCATGCGCGGCAGCATGGTCGAAGTGCTGCACGCGAATTTCATCCGCACCGCACGCGCCAAGGGCTTGCCCGAGCGCGTCGTGATCCTGCGTCATGCGCTGCGGCCGGCATTCATGCCGGTGCTGTCCTACCTGGGACCGGCGGTCGCCGGCATCATCACCGGCTCGGTGGTGATCGAGCAGATTTTCGCGATCCCCGGCATCGGCCGCTATTTCGTGCAGGCGGCGCTGAACCGCGATTACACGCTGGTGATGGGCGTGGTGATTTTCTACGGCGTGCTGGTGATCGTGTTCAACTTTCTGGTGGATCTGCTCTACGGCATCCTCGATCCGCGGACGCGGCCGGAATGAGCCGGCTGCCCACGCCCGCCGCCGGTCGCAGCCTCTGGCAGGACGCCTGGCGGCGATTGCGCCAGCACACCCTTGCCATCGCCGCGCTGCTGCTGTTGCTCGCCATCGTGCTGCTGGTGCTGCTGGGGCCGTGGCTCAGTCCGTGGCCCTACGATTACATCGATTTCGACGGCGCCTGGGGCTCGGCGCCGAGCATGGCCGGCTCGCACTGGTTCGGCACCGACAGCCTCGGCCGCGACCTGTTTGCGCGCACGCTCTACGGCGGCCGCATCTCGCTGATGGTCGGCGTGGTGGCGACACTGGTGTCGCTGTTAATCGGGGTGAGTTGGGGCGCGGTGGCCGGGTATTTCGGCGGCCGTCTCGACAACCTGATGATGCGCATCGTCGACATCCTCTACGCGATGCCGTTCATGTTCTTCGTGATTCTGCTGATGGTGCTGTTCGGCCGTCACCTGATCCTGATGTTCGTCGCCATCGGCGCGGTCAACTGGCTCGACATGGCGCGCATCGTCCGCGGCCAGACGCTGAGCCTGCGGCGGCGCGAGTTCATCGATGCGGCGATCGTTTCGGGCACGTCGCCATTCCAGATCATCCGCCGCCACATCGTGCCGAACGTGCTCGGTGTGGTGGTGGTCTACGTCACCTTGACGATTCCACAGGTGATCCTGGTGGAATCGTTCCTGAGTTTTCTCGGCCTCGGCGTGCAGGAGCCTGCGACCAGCTGGGGCGCGCTGGTCAATGACGGCGCGCGCGAGATGCAGACCACGCCGTGGGCGCTGATTTTCCCGGCGGGATTTCTGGCGACGACGCTGTTCTGCTTCAACTTCATCGGAGATGGCCTGCGCGATGCGCTCGATCCCAAAGACCGCTGAAACAACCCTTGTAGGAGCGCGCGAAAGCAGTGCTTCCGCTGGGCGCGATCCGGGCTATCGCACCCAAGGCGCGCTCCTACAGGTCGAAAATCTTGGTGTGAGCTTCAAGACGCCGGACGGCATCGTGTGCGCGGTCAACGGCCTGAGCCTGCAACTGGCGCCGGGCGAGACGCTCGGCATCGTCG
>JBOICJ010000205.1:0-8366 GCA_050740035.1 Stenotrophobium sp.
CTTCTGGAGCGCGCGGACGCCCGCCGGCACCGCTGTCGATGTCGATCGCATCATTCGTTACTACACCGCGCACTGGCACAAAAAGCATGTGCTGCTGATCGGTTATTCGCAGGGCGCCGATGTGCTGCCGTTCGTCATCAACCGCCTGTCCGCGGACGTGCGGCCGCAGGTGGCGCTGGCGGTCGGCATGGGCCTGAGCCGGCACGCGACCTTTGAATTCCACATGGCCAACTGGGTCAAGAACGACACCGAAGGGCCGAAAACCCTGCCGGAGATCGAAGCCATCAAGGCGGTGCCGTTCCTCTGCATCTACGGCGCCGAAGAGGATGACAGCGTCTGTCCCGAGATTGTCGCGACCGCGGATGCGCACGTCCTGAAAATGCCCGGCGGGCACCACTTCGACGGCAACTACGAAAAGCTGGCGGGGAAAATCCTGCTGGCGGTGCCGCACTGAGATGGAGCTGCTGCTGCCGGTTTTGCTGTGGTTGCTGGCGGCGGTGCTGGTCGCAGGCGGACTGATCGGTGCGGTGCTGCCGATCATCCCGGGGCCGCCGCTGGTGGTGGCCGGTCTGTGGCTGGCGGCGTGGACCGATCACTACCGGCACGTCGGCACCGTCACGCTGGTGATCGTGGTGGTTCTGGGACTACTCGGCATTGCCTCGGACTTTATCGCCGCCAGCCTCGGCGCCAAGCGAGTCGGCGCCAGTCGGCAGGCCGTGACCGGCGCCACCCTCGGCACGATCGTCGGACTGTTTTTCGGAATTCCCGGCCTGATCCTTGGGCCGTTCGCCGGTGCAATACTCGGCGAGTTGCAGGCGCGGCGTGGTCTCGGTCAGGCCGCAGCCTCCGGCATCGGCACCTGGATGGGCCTGATTTTCGGCGCCATCACCAAGCTCGCCGTGTCGCTGGCGATGATTGCCGTATTCGCGTTCTCGTGGATCGTCTAGTGCCGGGATTGCGCTCGGTGCCGTAGCGGGGCAACGCGACAATTCGGGCCCGGCGCGGCGTTTCCCGGTTGAGCGGGCTTGGTCTTTTGAAGCCGCGCGGGGGTGAATCTTGTGACGCTGGACAACGACCTCAGGTCGATTTGACGACTAGTAATTAACACTGTTAAATATAGGTATGCCTGCAATATTAACCGCCGCCGAAGAACAAGCCACACGCCAGCGCTTTGTCGACGCCGCGCTCGGTATTTATCGCAGACAAGGTCTGGATGCCTTGAGTTTTCGGAGTCTGGCCCTGGCGACAGGCTTGAGCCACACACTTCCGTATCGCTATTTCGAGCATAAAGAGGCGCTGCTGGTGGCCATGCGGCTGGACTGCACGCAGCGCTTTGAAGCGTTCGTGCGCCAACATGAGGCCGTGGATGCTCCGCTCTTGAGCCGCATCCGCTCGATTGCCGCGGCATACGTCGAATTCGTGCAACGCAACCGCGCCGAGTATCTGCTGGTGTTCTCGACGGATCAGCCGCCGCCCGACCAATGCCCGGAGTTGCTGGCGGCCCGACGCAGCCTGTTCGACCATGTGACCGGAGTGATCGCGTTGTGCGTGCAGGCCGGCAAGCTGCAAGGCGATGCGTTGCAAATCACGCATGAATTCTGGGTCGCGCTGCACGGGTTGATGACGTTGCACGTCGCCAACCAGCTGGTCCACGGCTGCACCCTCGAAGAATTGGTGGGGCCCTTGATCGATCGTCTGCTCGTGCAGTCGGATCAGGTTTCGCCTGTAAAGCGACCTTCGCGTGCGGCAGCGAAGTCGCGCCGCTGACCGATGGCCATGATGCAAACCCTCACCCCTGAAGCAGGCTCGCAAAAGGACGCGTTTTCATGAACCCAGCCACTGTTTTCATCGACGCCCTCCCGCCGGACCGCAAGGCCCGTGCCCAGAAGCTGACGCACGCACCCGTGTTGTCGTGGCCGACCTTCAGCCTGTGGGTCATCGTCACGGTGGTCTATGTCGGGTCCGACGTACTCGCAGTGCGTGGCGATATCCCGTTGTGGCTGGGCATGATCGTCAACAGCCTGATCGGCTATCTGGCTTTCAGCGTGGTGCATGATGCTATCCATCGCGCGATCTCGACCGACACGCGCGTCAACGACTGGATCGGCCAGTGCGCGGTGCTGCTGGGCGCGCCTTATGTCAATCTGAAACTGTTCCGTTGGGGACATATCCTCCATCATCGTTTCACCAGCGGGACGAAAGACCCGGATATCGTCCTGCACGGCGCCTGGTGGACCTTGCCGTTCCGCTGGATGTTCATCGACGGCTTCTACCTGATTCATGCGCTCAAGCATGGCGACAAGGTTTCCAGGCCTTATCTGGTGACGTCGATGTGGTGGGCGTTCTGGAGCTTCACGGCGATGGCAGTGCTGACCTGGCAAGGCTACGGACTGGATGTCCTGATGCTGTGGTTCATTCCCTCGCGGATGATTTTTCTGATGCTGGGGTTCAGCTTTTTCTGGCTGCCGCATGTTCCGCACGATACCGAGCAGGAGAAAAACTTTACCCGCGCCACCAGCGTGCGCCTGGGGCATGAGTGGCTGATGGGCCCTGCGTTGCAATATCAGAATTTTCATCTGATCCACCATCTGTTCCCGACGACGCCGTTCTACAACAACCCAAAAGTCTGGGAACTTCTGGAGCCGCAGTTGCGCGAGAAAGATCTCGCGATCCAGCACGGCTTTGCCATTCAGCCCACGATCTATCCGGCGCCCGGGCAGCCGGTTTGAATCCGTGCAGACATTGGGAGGAGCAGTCATGACGACAGTCAGCCGCCGTTACCGTTGCCGTTATTGTTCGCATATTTACGATGAGGTTTTGGGCGATCCGGACGGCGGCATCGCGCCCGGCACGCGCTACGAGGACATTCCGGACGACTGGGTCTGTCCGGAATGCGGCGCAGCCAAGTCCGACTATGAGCTAATCGAGAGTTGACTCGGATGGGGTTTTAGCCAAGTCCGGATGTCCCAGCGTGGCTCGGGCGACAGCCGGCGCGGGCTGATCGTCAGGTCGATGACGGGATTTTCAGCGTCATGCCAACGCGGATATCGCTGGAATTGCCCAGATTGTTGATCTGCTGCAACGCGGCCACCGTGGTGTCATAGCGTTTGGCGATGCTGCTGAGCGTCTGGCCGGAACGGACGTGGTGCACGTGATACGCATGGCTCTTGCGGTTGTGATGCCGGTTGTGGCGCGATGAAGCAGGCGCGGGGCTGTCGTCGCTCAGGGCCACGCGCACCGGGCCGAGGCCGTGACTGAAGCGTGGCGGGATGTGCAGGATGCGGCCGACGCGCAGTGTGCTGTGACGGTTCATGTGGTTGGCGGCCAGCAGTTGCGACAAACCGATGTGGTAATGCCGTGCGATCTTGCCCATGCTCTCGCCATGCTTGACCCGGTGCAGGGTGTAGTAGACGCGCTGGTGATCGTACTTCTCGCTCCTGGGCAGCTTCGCGTAGGCGACTTCAAAGGTCTTGGCACTGCCCGCGGGCACGCGGATCAGATGACCCGGCGGCACGTACATTTTGCCTTCGATCACTTCCGGCCGGTATGCCGGGTTCAGGCGGCGGAACACTTCGTCGCTGGCGCCGCAAAGTTTACGCAGGGTTTCGTAAGGGACGTAATGCTTGGTTTCGACGATATCGAAACGCAGGGTCTGTTTCTTGACCTCGTCGACATTCTGCTTCTGATAGGCGCGCTCGACGTCGGTGGCGGCGAGAAACTCGGCATAGTAATTGCGGCCGGCAAATCCGAAGTTGGGCGCATTCGAGCGCTGGATCAGGTCGATCAAGGTGGTGCCGTTGATCGCGGTGAGGGCGCGGGCGATGCCGCCGCGTCCCTGGTTGTAGGCGGTGATCGCCAGCGGCCAGCTGTGCAGCGCCGCGTAGTCGTCGCGCAGGTGGCGCGCGGCGGCATCGGTGGAGGTCCACGGGTCGCGGCGGTCGTCGACGATCTTGTCGAGGCGCATGTAGGCGCGCGCCGATGAGGGGATGAACTGCCAGATACCGGCGGCGCCGGCCTTGGAGTAGGCGTCGACGTTGAAGCTGGACTCCACCAGCGGCAGGCGCGTCAGCGTCACCGGCAAGCCATACTTGCGGAAGGTGGCTTCCATCGACGGCAGATATTTTTCCGAAGCCTTGAGCGCGATTTCGGTAGACTCCTTGAGGCCGCGCTGCGAGCGGAATGTGTCCACGGCATCGGCAAAGCGGTTATCGCCCGGCACGTCGCTGTAGAGATCGAAGATCCTGCGCTGCTCGGCATCCATCTTTTCCGGCGTCTGGCGCAGCGCATTGACCTGCTTGAGTAAGTCGTTGACCTGTTCCTTGGCGCGGGCTTCTTCGTGTTCGCGGTATTTCGATAATTCGCCTGCGCTCATGCGCGCGGCAGCGTCGCTGAAATCCAGTACGGTGTAGATTTTCTGTGGATAGATCGAGGAGTGAATGATGCTCTGATTGCGCGAGTAGACCGAGAACACCTTGGTCCAGAACGCCACCACCGGTTGCAGTTCCGGGTAACGCGGGAAATCCGCAGTCTCGCTCAGGGTCGGATCGTCGAATTCCGGCGTGTCGCTGGTGACGGTATCGAGATCGGCGCTGTCGTCGCTGTCATCGACGGTGTCGGTGTCGTCCTCGTCATCGGCGCTATCGGCAGCCGCATCGGTTTGCGGGCTGCTGGCCGGAGCGGTGGCAGGCGGATTGACTGCGGCGGCCATCGGCACGATCTGGCTGGAGGCAGGGATCGCGGCGGCGGAAGGGGCAGAAGGAGCAGGCACCGCGCTGAGGGAGGCGCAACCTGTCAAACCCAGAAAAGCAAAAACAGCCAGAAGGCTTATGTGACGCTGCATTACATCCGTACTCGTAGGTCTTTGAACTGTGTGCCACGCAAATTACACGGAAGATGCTACCGCAGGCAGGCGTATCAATTCAATCGGACCGAGTCATGTCATACACTCGCGTTCTCATCAGCCTCCCCATACAACCACCATGGCCAAACCCTATCCCGTCAACGACCCCTACCGCACGCATCGTCTGCGGGTTTCCGAATTGCATGAACTGTACGTCGAGGAAAGCGGCAATCCCGACGGCAAGCCGGTGGTATTCGTGCATGGCGGCCCCGGCGGCGGCACCGAGCCGTGGCAGCGCACGTTTTTCGATCCGCAGAAATACCGCATCGTGCTGTTCGATCAGCGCGGCTGCGGCAAGTCGACGCCGCACGCCGAACTGCGGGACAACACGACCTGGGACCTGGTCGCCGACATGGAGCAGATTCGCGAGCTGCTGGGCATCGACCGCTGGGTGGTGTTTGGCGGCTCCTGGGGTTCGACCCTGGCGCTGGCCTATGCCGAAACCCATCCGGAGCGGACCAAGGCGCTGGTCCTGCGCGGCATCTTTCTGGTGCGGCCGGAGGAAATCCGCTGGTTCTACCAGGATGGGTGCAGCTGGATCTACCCGGATGCGTGGGAGCCGTATCTCAATGCCATTCCCGAGGTCGAGCGGGGTGATCTGGTGCAGGCGTATTACCGGCGCTTGACCAGCGACGACGCTAATCTGCGCCGCGAGGCGGCCAGAACCTGGAGCCTGTGGGAGGGCGCAACCAGCAAGCTGATTCCGAGTCCGGACATGCTGACCCGTTATGGTGGCGATGAGTTCGCCGATGCCTTTGCCCGCATCGAGTGTCATTACTTCGTGAACCACGGATTCATGCGGCCCAATCAGTTGCTCGAGGACGTGCATCGAATCCGCCACATCCCCGGTGTGATCGTGCAGGGCCGTTACGACGTGGTGGCTCCGTTGCGCTCGGCCTGGGACCTGCATCGCGCGTGGCCGGAGGCGGAGTTGCAGGTCGTCGGCGACGCCGGCCATGCCGCCAGCGAGCCCGGCATCATGTCGCGCCTGGTGGAGGCGACGGATCGCTATGCAGAACTCTAGGGCGCTCGCCCCGGCTGTCGAACCGGTTTCCATCATCCGCAGCGACGCCGAGCTGCTGATCGCCAATCAGGAATTTTACGACCGGCTGTGGGCGGATGCGCGACTGGTCGAACCGCAGCGTTTCAACACCTGGCCGCTGGTCAGCCGGCTATCGGCGCAGGCGCGGAGACGGCTCGAAGTTGCGCCCGGGCTGCGGCCCAGGTTGCCGATCGAGGAAACGCAGTTTGTCGATATCAGCGCGCCGGCGCTGGCCAAGCTGCGCGCACGCGGCGCGCGCACCCTGCAAGGGCCGGTGTCGGCGCTACCTTTTGCCGATGCGAGTTTCGATCTGGTCTGTGCGCTCGATATCGTCGAGCACGTCGACGACGACGATCGTGCGCTGGCCGAGCTGGCACGCGTTGCCGCGCCGGGTGCGATGCTGATGTTATCGACGCCGCTGCATGCGTCGATGTGGACCGCGTTCGATGACTTCGTCGGGCATCGCCGCCGCTACGAGCCGCAGCAGATCATCGCCAAACTGGCCCAGCATGGTTTCGTCGTCGAGCAGAGCGCGGTGTTCGGCATGAAGCCGAAGTCGAATGCGCTGGTGCGGCTCGGCATGTGGTTTCTGGTGCACCGGCGCAGGCGCGCGATGTGGCTGTACAACAAGGTGCTGATGCCGCTGGGCGTGCGTTTTCAGAAACCGCTGACGCTGCATGACGGCATGGTCGCCACAGACGACGTGGCCGAAGTGCTGCTGGTGTGCCGCAAGCGGATGGCGATATCGAATGCGTAAAATCACGTTTTTCAAGTTGGGGCCATCATCATGATTCTGCTGTGCGCGCAGTTGGGGCTGATGCTGCTGGTGATTCTGCTGGCGGCGGAACTGTTCACCAACGCGCTGGAACACCTGGGCGAGCGCATGGGGATTTCCGAAGGCGTCACCGGCTCGCTGTTCGCGGCGGTCGGCACCGCACTGCCGGAGACGATGGTGCCGGTGATCGCGATTTTCGCGGGCACGCAGAATGCGGCGGTCAACGAGGATATCGGCGTCGGTGCGATCCTCGGCGCGCCGCTGATGCTGTCCACGCTGTCGACCTGCCTGATGGCGTTGTCGGTGCTGCGCCAGCGCGGTCTGCGCGGCCGCTTGCGGCCGGAGCGCAGTGGCCTGGTGCGCGATCTCAACGTATTCCTGCTGGCGTTCCTGATCGCGGCGGCGGCGATGTTCCTGCCGCCGGGATTGCACGCGATGCGGATCCTGCTGAGCGTGCTGCTGGTGGCGATCTACGTCGGCTATGTGGCGCTGACCTACCGCGCCTCGGGCAGCCTGGTCGAGGCCGGGCACGGCACCGCGGCCGAGGAACCGATCCTGCTGACGCGCCTGGGCCTGAAGGAAAATCTGGCGACGATCGCGCTGCAGCTGCTGCTGGCCCTGCTGCTGCTGGTGGGCGGCGCCAAAGGTTTCATCAGCGGCGTCGAAGGCGTCTCGCAGGCGCTGGGGATTTCCGCACTGGTGCTGTCGCTGCTGATCATTCCGGTGGCGACCGAATTGCCGGAAAAGGTCAACAGCATTCTCTGGGCGCGGCGCGGCAAGGACACGCTGGCGTTCGGCAACATCACCGGCGCGATGGTGTTCCAGGGCACGCTGTTGCCGGCGCTGGGCATCCTGCTGACGCCGTGGCAGCCACGCCCGGAAGTGCTGTCCGGTGTCGTCATCACGCTGCTGGCCGCGGCCTGGCTGCGGCTCAACGCCAGCGGCGACGGCCTGCGTGTGCTGGCGCTCGCGGCCAGCGGCATGCTTTATCTGACGTATCTGTCGATCACTTTGCTCTGATGGTTTCACCGGGGATGCCGATGCTCGAACTCTATTCCTCCTGGCGTTCGTCGTCGCCCTACCGGGTGCGCATCGCGCTCGCGCTCAAGGGCGCGCCCTACGCGTATCGCGCGGTGAATCTGCTGCGTGCGGGCGGCGGCGAGCAACTCGCGCCCGATTACCTGGCGCTGAATCCGCAGGGCCGCGTGCCGTTGCTGGTGGACGGCGATTTCCGCATCGGCCAGTCGCTGGCGATCATGGAATATCTGGAGGCGCGTTATCCGCAGCCGCCGTTGATTCCCGCGGATGCACAGTTGCGTGCGCGCATGTGGGCGTTCTGTCTGGCGATTGCCGCCGACACGCAGCCGTTGCAGAACCTGGGCGTGGTTTTGCGCTTGAAGCAGGAATTTCATGCGAGTGAAGAGCAGAGAACTCTTTGGGCGCGGCACTGGATCGAGCGCGGCCTCGGCGTGTTGGAGCAGGAATGCGGCGCTGCGCTGCGCGATTCCGCGCATGTGTTTGGAAAAGCGCCGACGCTGGCCGACTGCGTGCTGGTGCCGCAGGTCTACAACGCCGAGCGCTACGGCTGCGACACCGGCCGATTCCCCAATCTGTATGCGCTGGCCTGCCGCCTGCGCGAGTTGCCGGCG
>JBOICJ010000206.1:0-2773 GCA_050740035.1 Stenotrophobium sp.
GCGCCCCACATCGGCTTGCCCCAGAGCATGCCGGTCAACAGGGCCAGCGCGGTGAAACTCGCGCCCACCGGGGCCGTGGCCACGACCAGGCACTCCATCAGTTTGATACGCCAGATCACGGCGATGGCGCCGGCGATGGCCATGTAGGTAAACAGCGCCAGCGACAGCGCCGCCGCCGGCACGTGCACGAAGATGATCCTGTACGCGTCGCCCTGCTGGTAATCCGGCGGCGCGAACACCAACCCATCGACGACGCCATAGGCCAGCAGCAGCACTGCGGCGAACCCGAACCACGGCGCCAGGCGATCCGCAAGACGGTAGGCAGTGGGCGGCGAAGCCAGTCGGTGAAACCAGGTCCACATGATGAATTATTGAACCGGCACGCAGACAGCATCCAAGCGCTGCCTGCGGCAAAATTTGAATAGGACTTTAACAGGTAACTGCGTGCGTGCCGATTCAATAACAAAATCACCATCGTCTTTATTATTGATGCGGCACATTGGGTTCATTGAGACATGCCTGGTTGTCGGACCTCCCGGGAGAAAGTTAGTCATAATTTCGGTGCCGCATCAATAATTGTTACTCAAAACTGTTTCGGAGTGCGGCGGCCGTTGCCCAGGGCAGCAGGGAAACCGCCAGGGCCAGAACTGCGGCGAGGAAGTATAACGGAGCCGTGGCGTCGAGGCCGCTTTGCGCGGCACGCACCGCGCCGGCACCGAAGATCAGCACCGGCGTCACCAGGGGCAACACCAGCAGCGGCAGCAGTACGCCGGCACGCGGCAAGCCGACGGTCAATGCGCCGGCAAAGCCGCCGATCAGGGTCAGGACCGGCGTGCCCAGCAGCAAGCCCGCCGTCAGAAAGAAAATGGCATCGGTCGCCAGACCCAAACCGGCCGCCAGCGGCGCCGACAGCAGCGCCAGCGGCAGCCCCGTCAGCAGCCAGTGCGCAGCGAATTTGGCCAGCACCACCACGGTCACCGGCTCCGCGCCGAGAAAAATCTGCTCGAGCGTGCCGTCCTCGTAGTCGCTGCGAAACAGCCGTTCCAGCGTCAACAGCGCTGCCAGCAACGCGCCGACCCACATCACCGCCGGCGCAAACACCGCGAGTTGCGGATCGTTGGGCCGCGCGCCGAGGCCAAACAGCAGCACCACCAGCGCATAGAACAACAAGGGCATCAGCCATTCGATCTTGGCGGAGGCGGCCAGCCGCAGCTCGCGGCGCAATACGGCGATGAAGCTGCGGCTCATGACAGATGCAGCGAGCGAATGCCGCCAATGCCGGCCGGCAGCGGCTGGTGACTGGTGATCACCGCGCCGCCGCCAGCATCGAGATGTCCTTGCAGCAAGCCCGCGAAGCATTGCAGCCCCTGTGCATCGAGACCATCCAGCGGCTCGTCCAGCAACCACAGCGGCCGATGGACGATGAGCAAACGTGCGAGCGCGGTACGACGCTTTTGCCCGGCGGACAGCGTGCGGCACGGACGATGACGCACCCGCTCGACGCCCATTTGCGTCAACACCTCGACAATCCCGGTCCCACGCTGGTCGTTGAGGCCACACCAGAATTCGAGATTTTCCTGGGGCGTAAGGCTCAGATTGAGCGCGTTCTTGTGGCCGATCCAATGCAAGGACCGCGCCTCGGCATGCGGTTTGACCGTTCCGGCCGCCGGCGTGCGCAGACCCGCCAGCGTTTCCAGCAGACTGGTCTTGCCGACGCCGTTGCTGCCGGTCAGATGGATCGCCTCGCCGCCGTTCACCGCCAGGCCGAGGTTGCGAATCAGGCAACGGTAGCCGCGATGGATGCTCAGGTCTTCGGCAGCAAGGATAGGCACGTCAGGTCGCGGGTCGGCTGGCTCGGGGCGCGTAGTTTAGCGTGAGGCCGTAAAATATCGGCAGGCCCATCGCAGCAACGACAGAAGAAAACACTTGAGCGCTCAAATCATCGACGGCAAAACCATCGCGGCACAGGTTCAGGAACGTGTACGGCTCGCGGTCGCCGCGCGCGTTGCGGGCGGCCGCCGCGCACCGGCGCTGGCGACGATCCTGGTCGGCGCCGATCCGGCATCCGAGGTTTATGTGCGCAACAAGCGCCGCGCCTGCGAACAGACCGGCATCCGCTCGGTGCCGCTGCACCTGGATGCGAGCTTGACCGAAGCGGAATTGCTGGCGCAGATCGATCGCCTCAACGACGACAATGGCATCGACGGCATCCTCGTGCAGTTGCCGCTGCCCAGACACATCGATGCCACCAAAATCATCGAGCGCATCCATCCCGGCAAGGATGTCGATGGCTTCCATCCCTACAACCTCGGCCGCCTGGCGCAGCGCATGCCGGTGCTGCGCCCCTGCACGCCCTACGGCGTGATCGAGTTGCTCAAGGCCACCGGCGAAGTTTTCAAGGGCCGCACCGCGGTCGTGGTCGGCGCCAGCAATCATGTCGGCCGACCGATGATGCTGGAACTGATGCTGGCCGGCGCCACCGCAACCTGCTGTCACCGCTTCACCGCCGACGTGCCGTCTGAAGTGGCACGCGCCGACATCCTGGTCGTCGCCGTCGGCAAACCGGGATTCGTCAAGGGCGAGTGGATCCGGCCGGGTGCCACCGTGATCGATATCGGCATCAACCGTCTAGCCAGCGGCAAACTGACCGGCGACTGCGAATTCGATACCGCCAGGGAACGCGCCGCCCACATCACGCCGGTGCCGGGCGGCGTCGGCCCGATGACGGTCGCGATGTTGATGCAGAACACGGTGCAGGCCGCACAAATCCATC
>JBOICJ010000207.1:0-10906 GCA_050740035.1 Stenotrophobium sp.
ATGCCAAAGAGAGGGCGCGTAGCGCCCAAGACGCCCCCGTCGGTTATCAATACGCCTTCAAGGCGTACATGCTAGAGTGGGGCGTGCAGATGGCCGACACCAGGAGCTTGAGAACGATAACGATGGCATCGAAATTCACTGTCTCGGCATTTCTGATCTTGCTGCGGCCCTCGGCCTTACGCTGCCGCGCCGAGTTCCTTGATGGCGGCGACGAACTTCACCAGCACCGCTTGCGCGTCGCCGTAGACCATGGCGCAGTTGTCGGCGAAAAACAGCTCGTTCTCCACCCCGGAGTAGCCTTTGCCCTGGCCGCGCTTGATCACGTAGACTTGGTGCGCCTGGTCGGCGTTGAGAATGGGCATGCCGTAGATGGGAGATGATTTATCGGTGCGGGCGGCGGGGTTGACCACGTCGTTGGCGCCGATGACGAGGGCCACGTCGGCGGTCGCGAACTCGGCGTTGATCTCGTCCAGCTCATACATCATGTCGTAAGGCACGCCGGCTTCGGCGAGCAGGACGTCCATGTGGCCGGGCATGCGGCCGGCGACGGGATGCACGGCGAACTTGACCTCGACGCCGGCGGCCTGCAGCAACTTCACGAACTCGTAGAGCTTGTGCTGCGCCTGCGCCACCGCCAAGCCGTAGCCGGGGATGATGATCACCTTGCCGGCGTAGCGCATGGAAACGGCGGCGTCGCTCGCTTCGGCGGGTTTCATGGCGCCGGCAATCTCGCGGCCGGGGCCGCTGGAGGCCGCGCCAAAACGGCTGAAAATCACGTTGGTGACGGAGCGGTTCATCGCCTTGGCCATCAGCAGAGTCAGCAACGTCATCTTCTCCAACTTCGGCGCCGCCGGCGGCGAAGAACAGGGCGAGATCAAGGGCAGCATGAAATCCGCCGAGGCCAGCGACGCCGCGGTGCAGATGCGCTACGCCTCCAAGGTCATCATCGCACCCGGCTACGGTCTGGCGGTGGCGCAGGCGCAGCACAAGCTGTATGAGTTCGTGAAGCTGCTGACCGAAGCGGGCGTCGAAGTGAAGTTCGCGATCCACCCGGTCGCCGGCCGCATGCCCGGCCACATGAACGTGCTGCTCGCCGAAGCCGGCGTGCCCTACGACATGATCTACGACCTCGAAGACATCAACGGCGAGTTCAAGGAAGCCGACGTCGCCATCGTCATCGGCGCCAATGACACCGTGAATCCGGCAGCGCGCACCAACAAGTCGTCGCCGATCTACGGCATGCCGATCCTCAACGTCGACCAAGCCAAGCAGGCCTACGTGATCAAGCGCGGCCAGGGCAAGGGCTACTCCGGTGTCGAGAACGAGTTGTTCTTCGCCGACAACACCAACCTCGTCTACGGCGACGCGCAGAAGGTGATGGTGCAGATGATCCAGGCGCTGAAATCGCTGGACGGCGGACACTGATTCCTTGTACGACGAACAAGCCGCCGCGAGGCGGCTTTTTTGTTTTGTCAGCGGCTTAAATTCGCGTGGAATTGTGCGGGCGGATGAGTTTGAAACAACGGATCTGAACTGGCGGCAGCTATCAGCCCTAAGCGGACACCCGAAGCGAACGTCCCAACAACTTATTACGGCCATAAACCTCAGCTCGTACTTGGTCGGCATATCTCATGCTGGATTTCACCGTTCTCTGATTCACCCCACTACGTCTCGGTAGCGCAGCGCGTCGACAAGCAATGCGAATGCTGGAGATGCGTGACGGCGGCTGGGGTAATAAAGGTGATAGCCCGGAAACGGCGGACACCAATCCTCGAGTACACGCTTGAGGCGTTCCTTCTTCAGGTAAGGCTCCACCACATCCTCGAACACGTATGCGATCCCAAAACCGGCCAATGCGGCTTCTACCGCGTGATCAGCATCGTTGAACGTCAACTGGCCTTCGACCTTCACCTTGAGTTCACGTCGATTTTTTTCAAACTCCCACGCGTACAACGCACCATAAGTTGGCACCCGCAGATTGATGCAGTTGTGCTCCATTAAATCACGCGGCGTACGCGGCACTGATCTTTTCGCGAAGTATGACGGCGACGCCACAGCCGCCATCCGCAGTTCCGGCCCGATGCGTACGGCAATCATGCCTTGGGCGACTTGCTCTCCCAATCGGATGCCTGCATCAAAGCGATGCGCAGCGATGTCGGTCAATGCCGTATCAACGCTTATTTCAACTTTGACATCCGGGTAACGTGGAAGAAGTTTTGCCACCGCTGGCCACAGAATCGTTTCGGCCGGATGAGCCGACGTTGTGATGCGGATCGTACCCGCGGGCTTGTCGCGCAGCGCGCTCAAAGCCACTAGGCCAGCTTCGATCTCCTCGAAGTGTGGCCCCACTGATTGGACCAAGCGTTCACCAGCTTCGGTCGCGGAGACGCTTCGGGTCGTACGCGTCAGTAGTCGAATGCCGAGTCTCTCTTCGAGGCCGCGGATCGCATGACTAATCGCCGACTGTGAAACGCCAAGTTTGGCGGCGGCCTTGGTAAAGCTGCGTTCACGCGTGACGGTTACGAACGCAATGAGATCGGTAAGGTTGTCGCGCATTCATGAACCTATTTCATGTGTCCATCCTGATTATGCCCACTAATCAAACCACAGCGCATCCACTAACCTTTTCGCAGCCATAAGAAGGCCAGTCATTTACTGAACAGAGGTACAAAGTCATGAAGCACATCTCAATCGGCGGACTCAACGTTTCGCGCTTAGGCCTCGGCGCCATGTCGATGACCAGCTATTACAATATCGGCGCTGGCAGCGAAGCCGAATCAATTAGCACCATTCATCGAGCGTTGGATTTGGGCGTCACCCATATCGATACCGCCGAGATCTATGGCCCCTATATCAATGAAGAACTAGTCGGCCGTGCTATCAAGGGCCGTCGCGACAAGATCGTGCTTGCGACCAAGTTCGGTTTTGTCTCGCACGCTGGCGGCGGCGTTGGCATCTTCGATAGCAGCCCCGCGAATATCCGCACTGCAATCGAAGGCTCACTGAAGCGACTTGGCACCGACTATATCGACCTGTACTACCAGCACCGCGTCGACCCCAACACTCCTATCGAGGACACCGTTGGTGCTATGTCCAAGTTGATTGACGAAGGCAAAATCCGACACATCGGCCTATCTGAGGCAGGGCCCGCCACAATCCGCCGCGCTCACGCTGTACATCCAATTGCCGCTTTGCAGACCGAGTACTCGCTGTGGACTCGCGATGTCGAGGCTGAGTTGCTGCCATTACTACGTGAGTTGGGTATCGGCTTCGTTCCCTACTCACCGCTCGGTCACGGGTTCCTCACAGGCGAAATTCGCTCACTAGAGCAACTCTCCGACGACGATTGGCGCAAGACCAATCCACGTTTCATCAGCGACAACTTCCAGCATAATTTGCGCATCGTTGACGAGGTCCAAGCCGTAGCTACAGAGGCGGGGGCGACACCAGCACAGATCGCTTTAGCTTGGCTGCTTGCGCAGGGTGACGACATTGCACCGATTCCTGGCACCAAGCGTGTTGCCCGCGTCGAAGAGAATACGGCCGCCGAAAATGTGAAGCTAAGCACCAACCAGATCGAAAGACTGAATAACCTCACGCCGGCTGTCGGCGAGCGTCACAACGAAGGAGGCATGGCCGCCATTGATCGCTAACCACGAATCATCAGCCAAGTGAGCGATGAAGCTACCGGTTATAAGAAGCTTATGCCCGGTTGCTTCATTTAGACGTTTAACCAGGAACGTCTCCTATTGGCACAAAGCGGCCTCATGAAATATTTCAAACGCTGATGGTATTTGTGTTCCAAACTTAAACTGCGAGCACAGGAATCCATTTTGCAATCACCCGCTGGTACTGACATTCATAATTAACTTGTTATGTTTTATTTATTTTATTAATAAATAGTTAATATTATATAACATGCTGATCCGGCGGTAGTGTCTCAGTTTGAATTTCACGGCACTCCCTCATCCGCCCCTTCGGGGGTGCGAGCAGTGCTCGCACTCTCCCAGAGGGAGAAGGATCAAAAGCCCCTCTCCCTCCGGGAGAGGGGTTGGGGTGAGGGAGCGCAATTTCAAACTGAGACACTACCGATCCGGCGAAATATCGAGAGCGGGTAAGCAGCCATCACGTTATTAAGGGCACACTGAGAGCCATGCGCACTTATCGCTACTACGATTTCCTCGTCGCCGGCCTGGTGACGGTGCTGCTGTGCTCCAACCTGATCGGCCCCGCCAAGGTGGCGGTGGCGACGCTGCCGCTGATCGGCACCTTCAACTACGGCGCCGGCAATATATTTTTCCCGATCGGTTACATCTTCGGCGACATCCTCACCGAGGTTTATGGCTACGCCCGTGCGCGTCGCGCGATCTGGGCCGGCTTCGGCGCGCTGCTGTTCGCCAGCCTGATGGCGTGGATCATGCTCGCGCTGCCGCCGAGTCCGACCGAACCGTTCAATGCGCAGTTGCAGCCTGCACTCGAAGTCGCTTTCGGCTCGACGTTCCGCATCGTCATCGCGGGGCTTGCCGCCTACTGGCTCGGCGATTTCGTCAATTCCTACGTGCTGGCCAAGCTCAAGCTGCTCACCCATGGCCGTCATCTGTGGACGCGCACGGTGGGCTCCACCCTCTGCGGACAGGCGGTGGACTCGGTGGTGTTCTTTCCACTGGCGTTCTACGGCGTCTGGACCAGCGACACGATGGTGCAAGTCGTGATCGCCAACTTCGTCTTCAAGGTCATGGTCGAGGTGGTGCTGACGCCGGTGACCTATGCGGTGGTCGGCTTCCTCAAGCGCGCCGAGAACGTCGACACCTACGATATCGGCACCAATTTCTCGCCATTCTCGCTGCGTGACGATGGCGAAACGCGACGTTATGCTGGGCAAAACGTCCGCGACTAAGCCCATGACCGCCAATCAGCCAAAAATGCTGGCTTCGAGCCAGCCGGATTTGCGGCTGCTGGAGCGGGTGGATGCCGCCCAGATCGCCTGTCTGGAAATTGTTTGCCTGATCGCCGCCATCATCCTCTGTGCGTGGCTGATTCCCGTACTTGCAGCGCTGCTGCCGGTGGGCTGGTCGCTGATGCAGCCCGACACCGCCCTGTGCATGCTGCTCGCGGCTGCCAGTCTGTGGCGGTCCCGGCCCCGGCACAGCGCAAGGCGGGTCCTGGCGGGACGGATACTGGGCGCGGTCCTGGTTCTCATCAGCGCCTCGGCGTTGTATCAGTCCCTCGGCGGCAATCCGTCGGGGCTGCCGGGCCTGCTGGCGGCAGACGGCGTTGGCGGACGCCTGCTGGGCCGCATGTCGGCTACGACCGCGCTGTTCTTTCTGCTGTTCGGCACGCTGCGAATCTGCATGCAATCGAACAAGAATGTCCTGAGCCCGGTCGCCGATGCCATTGCCGCTGCCCTGGTGCTGGTATCACTGATCGTGTTCTCGGGCTACTGCTTCGGGGCCAGCGGTTTTTTCGGTGAATCGCCGCTGATCCGCACCTCGCCACACACCCTGCTCTGCATGATACTGCTGACTTTTGTCGCGGTCGGTCGTCGCGCCGAATATGGCCTGTTCTCGGTATTGCTCGGCATCGGCATCGGCAGCCGCGCCGCGCGCATCACCCTGCCATTGGCATTGGCGATCCCGTTTTTGCTGGCGATCGGCCGCAGCTACAGTGTCACCAACAACTTGATCAGCGGTCCCTACGCCGCCGCGCTGACCGCGACGGTGGCATCGGCGCTGTTCGGCACGCTGCTGCTGCTGATGGCCTGGCGCATCAATGGCCTGGAACGCGAGTTGCGCGACATGTCGCTGACCGACGAACTGACCGGCATCTACAACCACCGCGGTTTCTACCTGCTGGGCGAGCAGGCCCTGCGTGAATCGCGGCGCGGCAGCTCGCCGCTGACGGTGCTGTTCTTTGATCTCGATAATCTGAAGAAAACCAATGACGCCCTCGGCCACGACGTCGGCTCGCGCCTGCTCCAGGAGATCGCGACCTCGTTGCGCGACAATTTTCGCGGTTCCGACATCGTCGCTCGCGTCGGCGGCGACGAGTTTGCGGTGGTCACTCATGTCGACTATGACGCGGCGCAACTGGCACTCAAGCGTCTGCGCGATGCGGTGGACCACCGCAACAGCATTCCGGGACAGCCCTATACCATCAGTTACAGCGTTGGCGAAGCGCTCGGCGATCCGTTCGCGGATATCTCATTTACACAGCTGGTACGGCAGGCCGATGCCTTGATGTACCAGCGCAAGCGAGACAAGAAGCAGAACGCAAATCGTTAAAGTCCGGCCGCGCTATCGGGCGACGTCGGCCAGCGGTGCGCTTATCGCGTCGCCCAAGGAGCCCGATCCGGGACGCGACCCGATTTACGGCGCGGCCTCATAGCTCCCGGCCGGCAGCAGCGGCACGACCGCCGGGCTGGCGACGCTGCCACCACGCAGCACCCCACAGCGGCAGCAGCGTCAACCACCCCAGCGCACCCCCGCCTCTCGGCTTCGTCGTCACCACGCTGGCGGCTCCCGTAGGCACCGATCCGGCAGGAATCACCGGCAGCTGGATATAGGAGTCGTACGCCGGCCCGCGCAGCACCTGCAACTGGCCGCCGACCTCATTCAGCATGTCGGGAATGGGGGTCACGGTGATTGGCGTGTTCGCGGTTCCGATCGTGAGCCGAATCCGGTCCCCTGCCTTGAAAACGTTCGAAGTCGGGTAGATCTCGATCTGGTATAGCTGCGGTTGATTCGCGGGCACGGCCTGCTGCGAGGCTTGGGTGAATGGGTGCCAGGGGCGGATCATCACGCCGGAGGCGTAGGTGGACAGCGTGGGATCGACCGCGCGCTGGCTGGCGAGCAGGAACCCGGCGGTCATCTGGGTGGACTGCCCCTTCGGGTCCACGTCAGAGAGGATCGCGATCAGCGTCGCGTCGGAGGCGCCGCTCAGCTCCGCCCAGATGTGGGCGATGACCGGTCCGGTCACCTCGGTGTCGCGCGTCAGCGGCGGTGTGGTGTAGGTAAGCGCGGTGTCCTCATAGGTGGAGTTGTCCGTCTCGCAGGAACCCACGCCTGACGGGATGCCTGCGGTCCACTGGTAGGTCATGCGCGAGCAGGGGCTCGACACCGGCAGCAGCGGCTCGGTGTCGCCGCCGGCGGTCTGTTGAAGGGTGGTTGATAGCGAGCCGTCGTTGAGGCTGTTGGACGATCCGGACTTGTCACCGGTGAGGTAGTAGGGCGTGTAGCGCGCGCTGGGCAGCGGCCAGGTCGAGGGATACTCCCAGCGATTGGCGCCCATCGTGTACAGATTGACGGGCGGGAGGTTCTGGACGCCGTTGTTTTTGCCTTTGAGCCAGTGGTCGAACCATTGCAGCCACACCGCCCCCTCTGTGCCGATGCCCATTTGCGACCAGATCGTCGCATCGGTCGAGCTGTGGTAGTTGGGCGTCTGGAACCAGACCTTGTTAGGCGAGTTGACCATCTGTTCGAACAGCAGAGGTTCGCCGCGCTGGAAAATATCCCACCAGCCGCCCTGCCACATGACCGGGATGCGCAGCGACGCGATCTTGGTGATCGGCGAGCGCAGCCGGTAGAACGGGCCGTCATACGCACCCTGGCCGCCAGTGACTGCTGACACGAGCAGCGCGCCGGCGAACGAAAAGGTATTGGCGAGGTGCCCCGCATTGCTGCTCAGCGCGGCGGCGGGATCGCTGACCAGCGTCGAAGGAGGTTCGTCGCTGTCCACCGAGGTCAACCCCAGCCATAGCCCCATGAAGCCCGCATCCACCGCGCCGCCGTGGAAAGTCACGTCACGATAGGCGTCGACCATCGGCGCGACGGTGAATACCGCCTTGACCGCGCGCGGCAAACCCTCGGCCACTCGCCGCGCGTCGGCCTCGGCCACCAGCAGCGAGGTGATGCCCATGTAGGAGGCGCCGTAGTCGCCCACCGAACCGTCCGACCAAGGCTGTTTCTGTATCCAGTCCAGTACTTCGCCATAGTCCTGCTGGGTGCGCGCGCCCCAGGATTCCCACTGCCCGCCGCTGGCGCCGGTGCCGCGATCGTCCATCACCATCACCGCGTAGCCGGCGGTCACCATGTTCGGATCCTCGCCGGCGCCACCTGCGCCCGGCGCACAGCCCTCCACGGGAGCAGCGGTGGCGTCCTTGTTGTAACCGGTCACGGTGAGCACGGTCGGGAAGCGTCCGCTCGGCGCGGGCAGGAACACGTTCGCGCGCAGCACGACGCCGTCGCTCATCGTGATCGGCACGTTGCACAGGTACTCGGCGGCAGCCAGCGCGGTACCGGGAGTTGCAATGCCAAGCAGCGCCAGCGACGCCAACAGACCCGACAGCCGACGCCGCCACAACGCCGCACCCCACAACGGCAACAGCGTCAGCCAGCCCAGAGCGCCACCACCGCTGGAATTAGCGCTGCTGGAACCGCCGCTGCTACTGGAACTACCACTACTACTGGAACTACCACTGCTGGAGCTTCCACCCCTACCGGAACTGCCGCTGCTGCTGGAACTACCACTGCTGGAACTTCCCCCACTACCAGAACCACCGCTACTGCTGGCACTACCACCGCTGGAGCTTCCACCACTACTGGAACTGCCGCCACCGGGTTGTGTGACCTCCGGTGGAGTTCCAGGAGCACCCGGAACTTCATGAACCGGTAGTTGCAGTTGCAGGTCGGAAACCGCAATCGAGAACACACCGTTCGAGGGACGTGCGTAGGGCGCGTCCATGCCCAGCAGCTCAAGCTTCGGAATGTGACCGGCGGCGAAGTGCCAGCCGTTCGGATGCAACTGGAAGGTCTGACGACCGTTGGGTGCATTCGGGTCGATCCGATAGAGGCCACGGGCGACCAGCGTCTCGGTATTGGTCGCAGGGTCGACGTCGAGCAGTCGCGCGGCGACATAGGCGAACACGCCGGTCACATTCAGATCGGCCGTCACCGTCGGCGCTCCGAGCAGCGTATAGCCCGAGCCGGTCGGCGTGGGCAAACGGTAGGTGGCGACGCCGAGGAACTGATCGGTCGCAGGTGCGGTCGTACAGGCGAGGCCGCCAGCAACCGGGTCGAACTTCAGGGAGACCGTGGGGTCGCCTCCGATGGAGAGGATCGTCTGGGCGGGCGCGGAGTTGTAGTCGACCTCGCCGGGGTGGAGCGCCTCCCAAGTGGCGGCGCTGTATGGGCCACCCGATGGGAGGATGGCTGGGCAGGTCTGCGTGAGCGCAGTCACATCCAGCGTCGGCGGCGCTCCTATGCCCTTGACGTAGTGATCGAAGAATTCCTGGATGCGGGCGATGCGCAGCGTCCCATTCGGGGCCGAGTTATCGGCGCGCTGGTGACCCATGTCGCCGAACAACAATGAAATCGGATTCGACGGATACCGTGAGCGTACATAGTTGTAATAGCGCAGGATCTCATCGGCCGGAAACACATCGTCGGTGAAGCCGTTGATCATCAGCAGTGGCGCGGGCGCCTCTTGCTGGAACCCGAACGCACCCGCCAGCAGATAGTAGGGCGAGCGAAACTGTGCGATCTGCTGGACCACCGTCTGATCCACGGGCAAGACATACGGCTCGCCGGCGGTGACGTCCACATACCAGGTGGTCACGTCCGCCTGCGGGTTCGTACCCGGCAAGGCGAAGTTTCCGCTCTCGGTACCCACAAGGTAGAGCCCACTGAGGATCGACAGCTTTTCAACGCCGTACGGGGTCAGGTCGGCTGTCATCGAGGTCACCTGCGAGTCGAGCGTGCGTCCGTTCGGCCGCAGCGCGTAGACCAGATCGGTCCACCCGGCAAAGGGCGCGGCAGCAGCAATATTCAGCGGTGTTCCATTGGGACTCTGCCAAGGACTCAACGAGCCGTCGGCATTCATCACCCGATCCTTGAGCGTCGCAAGCTCGATGGTCACGCCCGCCCCATACGACTCACCGGTCACGCCGATGCGGTGGGGGTCGGCGAGGCCCTCGTCGACCAGCAGCCCCGCCGCGTACTGGACGTCGCGGGCCTCGAAGCGATAATCGTCGAGATGGATGTAGTCATTCGCACACGCGGTGAGGTTGATTAGTCGCGACTCGGCGCTGCCGCAGGAGTTACCCCAGCCGCGCGCCGCGAACTGCACGACGACATAGCCGTCCAGAGCCCATTGCATCGCCGTCGGGCCGCCGTACTGCGCATCGTCCGGCCCGGTCGGCGGGTCACCCCAGCCGTGGTTCTGCATGATCAACGGGTAGTTGCCGTCAGTGCCGGAGGCAGGCGCAGGCGGCAGCGTGACGTAGACCTGTAGCGGCGCGCCATCGAAACTGGCAAAGCGCTGATCGGTTCCTCCGGGGCCACTCTCGTCGCCGGTACAGACGCGCACGCCATTGGATTGCGCGATACACGAGAGCGGCTGACCGCTCATCGTATGCCCAGCGAGAACGCCGCTGACGGCAGCCCATGCGCCCGACGGTAACAACACGACCGCCGCCGCGAATGCGGCCAGCGTGGCTCTACTCATAACGGATTTTCCCCCGCCTCGCGCCCGTCTTGTCCAGAATGCCGTCTGCATTTCAGTCTCGCCCAAGATCAATAAAGAACTTATCAGTGCATATAAAGCATTCATTTTATGAACTGTCAAGTTCATTGAGTTACACTACCTGCGTGTTGCCAATGAAATCACTACCGAAGGGACGCCACAGCCTCAGCCGCGAGCAGGTTGCAGCCTCGCAGCGCACACGCTTGCTGAAAGCGGCGGTCGAACTGGGGACCGAGCGCGGCTTCGCGTCGCTGACGCTGACGGATATCGTCAGCCGTGCGGGCGTCGCACGCTCCACGTTCTACGAGTACTTCGCGGACAAGCAGCAGTGTTTCCTGGAATCATTCGACTATGCCGCCGACAGGGTGCTCAAACGCGTGCTCACACT
>JBOICJ010000208.1:0-4510 GCA_050740035.1 Stenotrophobium sp.
CGTGTTCTACCTGTTGCTGGACATTGATCGCATTGACGAGCTGTCGTCGCGGCTGCGGCTGTTTTCACACAACCGTTTCAACCTGCTGTCATTCCGCGACCGCGACTACGGTGCCTGCACCGGCGCGCCCCTGCGGCCCTGGGCCGAGGCCGTGCTGCGCGACGCCGGCATCGAACTGGACGGCGGCCGCATCCGCCTGCTGTGCATGCCCAGGCTGTTCGGCTACGCCTTTAATCCGATCAGCCTGTGGTACTGCGAACACCGCGACGGCAGCCTGCGCGCGGTGATCGTCGAGGTGCGCAACACCTTCGGCGAACGCCACAGCTACCTGCTTGCATCCGGCGGCGCACCGCTGCCGTATCTACAGGCGCACGAGAAAGAAAAATGCTTTCACGTGTCGCCGTTCTTCGATGTCGTGGGGCGTTACCGCTTCACCTTGGGCGAGCCGGGCGAGCAATTGCGGGTGCATATCCACGAGACCCGCGAAGGCCAGCCCATCCTCGACGCCACCCTGTTCGGGCAGCGCCGGGCGCTGACCGACGGGAACGTGCTGAAACAGGTCCTGATGCTGCCGCTGATGACGCTGAAAGTCGTCGCCGGCATTCATTGGGAGGCATTGAAAATCTGGCTGCGCGGTGCCGCGTTTCACAAGAAGCCCGAGCCGCCGAAGCACGAAGTGACATGAGGGCGATATGAAAATGGATTCACGAGAGTCGATTGGTCACGATTCCGGTCAGTTGCCGAGCGACGGTTTTTCGCCGGAGCTGCCGGCGCTGCTGAAGAAAAAATCCGACGGCATGACCTGGGGCCTGCACCTGCTGATGTTCATGCTCAAGGGCATCAAGATCGGCCAGCTCGACGTGATCCTGCCCAACGGCGAGACGCGCCAATTCCGCGGCGCGACGCGGCCGGAGTTGCGCGGCGTGCTGAATATCCGCGACGGCCGCATGGTGCGTCATGTGCTCAAGAACGGCGAAGTCGGTTTCGGCGAAGCCTATCTCGAAGGCCTGTGGGACAGCCCCGATCTGACCTCGCTGCTGATCGTGCTGTATCTCAACGAGCCGCACTATCTCGGCCCTTACGAAAAGAATTTCGTCGCGCGCTTCCTCGGCTGGCTCAAGCACAAGCGCCGCGCCAACACCAAGACCAAGGCGGTCGAGAACATCCAGTACCACTACGACCTCGGCAACGCGTTCTACAAGATGTGGCTGGATGAGACGATGGCCTATTCGAGCGGCATCTTTTCGCGCCGCGAAGAATCCATGAGAGTCCCGAGCGGCGTGTTCATCGCGCCGAACGAAACGCTGATGGACGCCCAGATCAACAAGTTCAAGCTGATGTACGAGCGGCTCGACCTCAAACCCGAACACACCCTGCTGGAGATTGGTTCCGGCTGGGGCGGCTTCGCGATCTATGCGGTGCAGCGCTGCGGCTGCCGCGTACACAGCATCACGCTGTCCAAGGAGCAACTGGAAGAAGCGCGTCGTCGCGCCGAGGCGGCCGGCGTGGGTGATCGCGTCACGTTTGAGCTGCGCGACTACCGCGATGTCGTTGAGCAATACGACCGCGTGGTGTCGATCGAGATGTACGAAGCGGTCGGCGAAGAATTCTGGCCGGAATATTTCGCCGCGATCCAGAAGGCGCTCAAGCCCGGCGGCCGCGCCGCGATCCAGGGCATCACCATCCACCCCGAGATTTTCGACAGCTATCGCGGCAAGATCGATTTCATCCAGAAATACATTTTTCCCGGCGGCATGCTCGCCACGCCCGGCGTGTTCATGGACGCCGCCGCCCGCGCCGGCTTGACCGCCGAGGGCGCGCGCTTCTTCGCCAGGGATTACGCCGACACGCTGGCGGTCTGGCATCGCAACGTGCTGGCGGTGCGCGACAGCGTGGTGCGGCAGTTCGACGAGCGTTTCCTGCGCATGTGGCGTTACTATCTCTCCTATTGCGAATGCGGCTTCCGCGTCGAGCGCGTGAATCTGATGCAGATCACGCTGCTGAAGAATTGATGCGTTGCATGCCTCTCCCAGAGGGAGAGGTCGGCGCGTGGCAGCGGAGCTGTCCAAGTGTTCCCTTGAGCGGCCGGGTGAGGGATGATGGTCAATGGGCGGCCCCGCACCCCAGCCCTCTCCCGAAGGGAGAGGGGGAACAACAGGGAGCGTGGATGAAACAATTTCTACTGCTTTTCTCCTGCGTGGTCATCGCCGCGCTGGCCGCTGTATCCGTCTGGGCCACCGGCCACATCGGCGTAGTGCTTGCGATCCGCGAACTGGCGGCGCAGCCCGGCGCGGGCATCAACCCGTGGTTCATCGCCACGCTGTTCGACGCCTTCTTCGGCTTCCTCTGGTTCTGGTTGTGGCTGGCGTACAAGGAGACGAGCTGGGCGGCGCGCATCGTCTGGCTGCTGCTGATTCTGCTCGGTGGCAACATGACGATGGCGGTTTACGTGCTGATCCAGCTGTGGCGGCTGCCCGCTGGCGCCACCGTGCAGGACTTGTTGCTGCGCCGTGTCTGAGGCCGTGACCGCACAGGGCTCGTTCCTGAACCGCAGGCTGGTCGAGCCGATCCAGTTACAACTGCGTCAGGGCATTACGCCGGAAAAAATCGCGCTGACGATTGCGCTGGGCGCGGTGCTCGGCGTGTTCCCGATCCTCGGCAGCACCATGCTGTTGTGCGGGCTGGCGGCGTGGCAGTTCAAGCTCAACCAGCCAATCATCCAGGTCGTCAACTATTTCGTTTATCCGCTGCAACTGATCCTGCTGCTGCCGTTCTATCGCTTGGGCGAGATTTTGTTCCGGCAGCCGCACGTGCCGATTTTTTCGGTGACCGCGCTGCTGCAACGTTTCGCCGACGGGCCGCTGCAGTTCGTGCGGGATTACGGCATGGCCGCGCTCTACGGCGTCGCGGTCTGGTGCCTGCTGGCGCCGCTGGTCGCGGTGGCGCTGTACTTCGGTCTGCGGCCGCTGCTGCGCACGCTGTCGCGGCGCATCGGAACGCTGCACACGCTCTCCCGCTAGGCGGGGCGCAGGCGGAGAGTTAGTTTTAATTTACACATTAATTAATAATTAAAAGTATAAATTAAAACAGTGCTGCACGCGATAACCAGGACAGCGGGTGGCCTTTACTCTCTGGTTCATGAGGGCTGCGAGGCTAGCTCATTCAAGCGTCACGAGCGAAGGCAGCTTGCGCGAGGACGGAGCGCAGGAAACGGAGCATACACAGCAGTATGTGAGCATTCCGAGCACCGCCCTCGCGCAAGATGACGAGCGCAGTAGCTTGAATCTCAGAAGTGATGTGCCGGCCGCGCCGGCGGCGACAGCGGCTGATCCATCAGGCGGCCGAGACGTGCATCCTTGCGCGTCCACAGGTCGTTGACCCAGGCCTGGAAACGCGTGCGGAATTCTTCATCATGCTCGTAATCGCCGACGACCAGCTCGGCCGGGATCGGCAGCAGATCGATGCGGATGCTGAGGTTGTCCTGCTCGCCGCAGAGCCAGCTCCACAGGATCGATTTCCGCGTCGGGCGGTAGGCGATGGTGACGTCCATCAGGTCGGCGAACTGGTCGCCCATGGCGTTGAGCGTGAACGACAGGCCGGCGGCCTTGGGCCGCAGCAGGTTGCGGTAGGGCGAGCGGTTCTTCAGGCGCTTGGCTTCGGTGAAGCGCGTGCCTTCGAGGAAATTCACCACCGTCACCGGCTCGTGCCGGTAAATCTCGCAGGCGCGGCGCGTGGCTTCGAGGTCTTCGTGGCGCAGCGCCGGATTGGCCTCGATCTGTTCGCGCGTATGGCGTTTCATGAACGGGAAATCCATGCCCCAGCAGGCCATGCCGATGATCGGTACATACAACAGTTGTTGCTTGAGAAAAAAGCGCGGCAGCGGCACGCGATTGTGCAGCAGGTCGAACAGGATGATGATGTCGGCCCATGACTGGTGGTTGGCGACCAGCAGATAGCTGCGGCGCGGGTCGAACTGGCCGCGGATGTCCACCTGCCACTGCGCCGGATGGATCAGCCGGTACAGCAACTGCACCACGCCGGACCACTGCACGGCGACGCCGACGCAGTAGCGGCTGCACAGACGCTGCATCGGCGGCCAGGGAATCAGCTTGAGCAGCACCGCCGGCAGCAGGAATACGCCGACGACGAGCACCGAAGCGAGCAGGACGATGAAGGTGATGACGCCAACCAAGGGTGCGGGTAGTAATAGCGAAATCATGTGTCGACCTCAGAAGTCTTCAACCCTTGTGGTAGCGTGGACTCAGTTCTCTCACGGCCTCGATCATCGCCGCCGCGTGTTCCGGCGGCGTCTGTTGCAGGATGCCGTGACCCAGATTGAACACATGGCCTGCGCCATGACCGTAGCTTGCCAATACGGCGGCAACTTCCTCACGGATGCGCTCGGGGCGCGCCAGCAGGCACAGCGGATCGAGATTGCCTTGCAACGCCACTCGTGCGCCGACGCGGCTGCGGGCATCGGCGAGCGAGGTGGTCCAGTCCACGCCCAGCG
>JBOICJ010000209.1:0-1782 GCA_050740035.1 Stenotrophobium sp.
GTCCGCCGCACACGTGAGAACGGCGGAAGGCCCGATGCCGGTGTGCTGTTTGATCTCATGCGCGCTGCGCGACGATCTGCGCACGCACCTCGCCGGCGGCGAGCGCGGCGTGCAGAACTGGCTGCGCCGCCAGAATGCGGTATCAGTCCTATACGAGACTTTGCCGCGCGAATACTGGAGCCTGAATACGCCGGAAGAAAAACGCAAGCTTGAAGCCCTGCTTGCAGCGAATCGCGAATGATCCGGGACTAGCGCTCGGTCAATCGCGGCACCAACGTGGCGAAGTTGCACGGCTGGGTACGGCTGTCGAGTTGCGTCAGCAGCAGGTGGTCCCAGGCGGTCTCGCAAGCATCGACGCTGCCGGGCACGCAGAAAATATATTTGCCGTTGGCAACGCCGGCGAGGCAACGCGACTGCATCGACGAACTGCCGATGCGCTGATAGCTGAGAGCGCGGAACAGTTCGCCGAAGCCGATCAACTCCTTGTCCAGCCGCGGCGCAATCGCCTCCGGTGTGCCGTCGCGGCCGGTGACGCCGGTGCCGCCGGTGGTGAGGATCACCTGGGTCTGCGCATCGACGATCCACTGCGAAATCACCGCGCGAATCCGGTAAATGTTGTCGGGCGCAATCGCGCGCTCGGCCAGACAATGTCCAGCCTGGGTGAATCGTTCGATCAGCGTGTTGCCGGAGCGGTCGTTGACCAGCGTGCGCGTGTCGGAGATGGTCAGCACGCTGATGCGCAGAGCGAGGAAATTTTCGGACATGGTTAAAGCCTTATGCGCGCGACGGCATGCGCCGCCAGTTCGTCAGGATAATGCGTCACCAGCAGCAGCGGCAGGTTTTGCGCCTGCTCCAGCAGCAGATCGATCACACGCCGGCGCGTGGCCTCATCGAGCGCACCGAGCGGCTCGTCGAGCAGCAGCCAGCGCGGGCCACTCAGCAGTGCGCAGGCCAGCGCCGCGCGCATGCGTTCGCCGCCGGACAGGCGCGATGGGTATTGCGCCAGCAGGGCTTGCAGGCCAAGGCGTTCGGCCAGTTCCCCTGTGGACGGCGACGCTGCACCAGCGCGTGTCGCAGCAGCCGCGGCAAAGCGGAAATTGGCGGCGAGATTCAGATGCGGCAGCAGGCTGGCTTCCTGAAACACCAGGCCGGCACGTCGAATGTGCGTAGGCGAAAAATGCTTCGCGTCCTGCCAGGTCTGTCCGTTGACGCGCACGGTTCCGGGGACTCGAATCAATCCGGCCAGCGCGTGCAGCAGGGTGGATTTTCCGGCACCGGAAGCGCCGGTGAGCAGGCACAGCCCGCGCGCCGGCAACTCCGCCGCCACGCGCCGCGACGGCCATTGCAGGTCGATGACGATGCCGTCGCTCATGCCGCACTCATGTCAGGTAACGCATCTGCCAACGGCGCAGCATCACGTAAACCGGCGTCATCAGCAGCACCGACAGCAGCAACATGCACAGTGCCAGACGGTGCGCATCGGCGTACTGCAGGGTTTCGACGTGCTCGTAAAGCGCGATCGAGACCAGCCGCGTAACGCCCGGAATATTTCCGCCAATCATCAGCACCACGCCGAATTCGCCCAGCGTGTGGGTGAAACCCAGCAGCGCGGCGGAGATCAGGCCCGGCAGCACCAGCGGCACCGCCACCCGCCACCAGCGCTGCAACGGCGGCGCGCCGAGCACCGCTGCAAGCTGCAAGGGCCGCACACCGATAGCGGCGAAAGCCTGGGTCAGCGGCTGCACCACGAACGGCATCGAATACAGCACCGAACCGATCAAC
>JBOICJ010000210.1:0-4150 GCA_050740035.1 Stenotrophobium sp.
CCCACAAGCCGCCGGAGAGGATCGCCGGAGAGACCTGGTTGCCGGCGGCCTGCAAACGCTGGAACACCTGGATCATGCCGAGAACGGTGCCAAGCAGGCCGAGCAACGGCGCGAGGTTGGCGATCACCTCCAGCGGCCGCAGCAGGCGGCGCGCGGATTCGAGTTCATCGGACGCGAGCTGCGTCACCTGCTCGCGTACTTCGGCGTCCTTCAACTTCTTGTTGCTGCGACCCCGTATCGCCGCCGCCATCACGCGCGACAGCGGCGTTGCCTGCGCCTGCAATTGCGCCAGCGCCTGATCGACGTGACCGGCGTGCCAGCTGGCGATGGCACGGCCGACGAAATCGCGCCGCCAGATGCGCAGCTCCCAGAATTCCCAGAACTTGACGATGATCAGTGTCAGCGCCGCCACCGACAGCAGCAGCAGAATCAGCATCGCCGGGCCACCGAGCCGCAGGCCATCCCATAAATCCGTCATCGCAACCTCGCGTTCATTCGGTTTTCCTGATGCCTGATAAAACGCATTTCATGCTTTTGTAGGAGCGCCTCTTAGGCGCGACAGGCTTGTACACAGGCCATCGCGCCTAAGAGTCGCTCCTACAGAAATGGCGGAGGCTCTCATTGGTAAAGTCGTTTTTCACCGCACCCGCTCTACCGGGAATGCAATATCCATATGTTATAATATATTTAATTTATTTAAATAGTGTTAATAAAATATAACATCAATATTACTGCCAATAGCGAGAGCGGGTGGCTTATTTTGCGGCGGCAACCGGCGCCACCACCACCTGCGCCAATCCCTCCGCACGCGGATCCGACGCGGCCTGCAACTGCCGGGTTTTCGGATCCCAGGTCACCACCTGCATGTTGCCGTAAGTGTGCGTCAGCGGCTCCAGCGTGTAGCCCATTTTCTTCAGCGCGGCCTGCTCGCCGTCGCCGAAAGCTCCCGGCTCGAACTGGATGCGGTCGGGCAGGTACTGGTGGTGATAGCGCGGCAGATCGACGATCTGTTGCGCGTTCAGGCCTTCGCTCCAGCCGAGGATGCCGAGCGCGACCATGGTGATGATGCGGCTGCCGCCGGGCGTGCCGATCAGCAGCAGGCCGTGCGGTCCTTCAACGAAGGTCGGCGACATCGACGACAGCGGCCGTTTGCCCGGCGCGACCAAGTTGGCGCGTGAGCCGATCAGACCATAGGCGTTGCTGGCGGTGACCGACGCGGCGAAATCGTCCATCTCGTCGTTGAGCAACACACCGGTGCCCGGCGCCATGTAGCCGGAACCGAACGGCAGGTTCACCGACATGGTGGTGGCGACGCGATTGCCCTGCGCGTCGAGAATCGAGAAGTGCGTGGTGTGCGGGCCCTCGCTCACGGCCCTTGCCGGCGGCAGCGCGCTGCTGGGCGTGGCGTGTTCGAGCTGGATGCCGGCCACCAGTTTTTCCGCATAGGCGCGCGACAGCAGGCGCTCGACCGGCACCTCGACGAAATCGGCATCGCCTAGGTACGCCGCACGATCGCGATAGGCGCGGCGCCAGGCCTCGACCACCTGATGCACCGGGATGGCGCCGCTGCCGCCGCCATAGCCGAGAATTTCGAGCTGATGAAACGTCTCCGCCAGCGTGATGCCGCCGGCCGAAGGCAGCGGCGCGCTGATGATGCGGTTGTCGCGGAACCAGCTGACCAGCGGTTTGCGCTCCACCACTTCGTAGCGGCGCAGGTCTTCCGCAGTCCAGATGCCGCCGGCCGCATGCACGCCGGCCACCAGCGCTTCCGCGGTCGGTCCCTGATAGAACCCGGCGCGGCCCTGGTCGGCCAGGCGCTGCAACGTCGCCGCCAGCTCCGGCTGGCGCAGCACCTCGCCGGCCAATGGAATCCGGCCGTCCTTGTACAGCACCGCCTGCGCCGACGGCGACAGGCGCTCCTTTTGCTCGGCCAGCGCGCGCGCCAGCTTCGGGCTGACGACAAAACCGTCGAACGCCAGCTTGATCGCCGGCGCGAGATCCTGTGCCAGCGTCAGCTTGCCGTAGCGCCTGGCGATCCAGTCCAGCGCCGCCGGCTCGCCCGGAATCCCGGCCGCCAGCGGACCGTTGCGTGACAGGTTCGCGACGGCTTTGCCGCTGGCATCCTGGTACATGCGGGCGCTGGCGGCCTGCGGCGCCACCTCGCGGCCATCGACGAACGTCTCGAAACCGTCGCTGCCGCGATGCAGCAGCCAGAAGCCGCCGCCGCCCAGACCGGAGCCAGTGGACTCGGTCACCGCCAGCGCCGCGCTGACCGCGACCGCGGCATCGAAGGCGTTGCCGCCGGCGGCGAGAATCTCCAGCCCCGCCGCGGTGGCCTGCGGCGTGGCGCTGGCGACGGCATAGCCGGGGAGCTTGTCGGCGGCGGCAGCGAATCCAGTGCAAAGCAGTAATAACAGTCCCGCAAAAAAAACCGTTCGGGCTGAGCCTGTCGAAGCCCTGTTCGAAATACCCTTCGACGGACTCAGGGCGAACGGTTTAACTCTGTTTGAAATCCGAGTCACAAACGAAAATTTTCTCATCATTCCTTCCCTACGATGCGGCGGTACTTTTCCATTAGTTGTTCCTGCGTCTCGGCATGATCGAGGTCGTTGGGAATGCAATCCACCGGGCAGATGTCGCGACATTGCGGCGTGTCGAAATGCCCGACGCATTCGGTGCACAGCGCCGGGTCGATCTCATAAATCTCGACGCCCTGCGTGATCGCCAGGTTCGGGCACACCGGCTCGCAGACGTCGCAGTTGATGCACAGTTCGGTGATTTTCAGGGCCATGTTGTTGCAGCTTAGCGGCGCTGGGCGGCGCAGGATTGCGCGTCCCGCGCCAGCATCATTTCGCCTTGCGGCCGAAGCGTTCCAGCAGCAGCGGCATCACCGCCGGCGGCACCAGTTTCTCGACCGGCGCGCCGAGACTCGCCAGTTCGCGCACCAGCGACGACGACAGGTGCGCATACTGCGGCGACGGCGCCAGCATCACGGTATCCAGTTCGGAATACAGATCGCGGTTCATCACCGCCATCTGCTTTTCATAATCGACATCGCCGACCGTGCGCACGCCGCGCACCAGCACGGTGACACCGTTGTCGCGCGCGAACTCGACGATCAGTCCGGTGAAAGCCTTGACCTCGACATTCGGCAGATCGCGCACCACCTCGCGGATCAGCGCCACGCGCTCGTCGATGTTGAAGCGCGGACTCTTGGCGATGTTGAGGCCCACCGCCACGATCAGCCGCGGAAACATCCGTGCGGCGCGCTGGATGATGTCGGAGTGGCCGAGAGTGATCGGATCAAAGGTGCCCGAATAGGCGGCGGTAACGCTCATGATTTCTCCAGGTGACAGGTCGCCAGTCCGAAACAGACCTTGCCGGCTTGCTTCTCGCGCAGCCATTCAAAACCCGCGGGCAACTCCGGCTTGCGGCCTTCGGGCCATTCCAGGTAAATCCGATTGTACGGCGAAAGGATTTTCGGCAACTCGACCAGCGCCTGCTGCAACAGCGTCGTCTCGAACGGCGGATCGAGAAACACCACGCCATAGCGGTGCCAGGTCTGCGTCAGGTAATACAGCGCATCCATCATCGCCACGTCGAAGCGATTGTGCGGAATTTTCAGGGTCAACAGCGCTTCCTTGATCAGCGTGTTCTGCTGCGCGCCGGTTTCAACGAAAGTGACATGCGCCGCGCCGCGCGACAGCGCCTCCAGCCCCAGCGCGCCACTTCCCGCGAACAAGTCCAGCACGCGCGCGCCGTCGATAACCGGCGCCAGCCAGTCGAACACCGTCTGGCGCACGCGGTCCGGGGTTGGCCGCACACCGCTATCGCCATCGAACTCGACGATGCGGCTGCGATGCTCGCCGCCGATGATCCGCAGTTTTCCGGGAGGACGCTTTCTCATGCCGCCATCTTACGTCTGCCGCGGCGTTCGGCAAGCGGTGACGAAGCCGACACAGGCTACGTAGGGCGGAATAGCGCAGCGTCCCACAGGGATTCCCTTTGGTCATATTCCGCCTTCCGCGATTGGCGGATTACGGCCTATGGCCTAATCCGTCCTACGCAGGCTTGCTAACCCCAAAGGCTTCGGCAAGGCGCCGGTGGCGGTGGCGGAACAGGAAACCGACCACCAAACGCACTACAGGAG
>JBOICJ010000211.1:0-9149 GCA_050740035.1 Stenotrophobium sp.
GTGCGGAAGTGGCGGGCACGGTGACGGAACTGGGCGCAAAAGTCCGGCATGTGCGCATCGGCGACGAAGTCGCCGCGATCGTTCCGGTCGGCGGTTACGCCGATGAAGTGGTGGCCGCGGGCGATGCGGTGATTCCGCTGCCCAAGGGCATGAGTCATGAGCAGGCGGCGGGTTTTCCGCTGGTCTATGGAACCTCGATGCATGCGCTCAAGCAGCGCGGCCAGTTGCAGGCCGGAGAAACGCTGCTGGTGCTCGGAGCCGCAGGCGGCGTTGGCCTGTCGGCGGTGCAGATCGGCAAGCTCATGGGCGCGCGCGTGATCGCCGCCGCCAGCACCGCCGAAAAGCTGGCGCTGTGCCAGCAGAACGGCGCCGATGAAGTGATCAACTACTCCAAGGAAAGCCTCAAGGAGGCGGTCAAGAAGCTGACCAAGGGCAAGGGCGCGGACGTCATCTACGATCCGGTCGGCGGCGAACTAGCGCAGGAATGCCTGTCGTGCATCGCCTGGAATGGCCGCTATCTGGTGATCGGCTTTGCCGCCGGTACGATTCCGCAGATCGCAGTCAACCGTCTGCTGCTCAAGAGCGCGTCCGCCGTGGGGGTGTTCTGGGGCGCGTTCATCATGCGCGAGCCGAAAGTCAGTTACGAGAATTTTCAGCAGCTGTTCGAATGGTTTGCCGACGGCAAGCTGGTGCCGCATGTGTCGCGTCGCTATGCGCTGGCGGATGCTGGCAAGGCTTTGCGCGAGTTGCAGGATCGCAAGGCGACCGGCAAGTTGATTCTGGTGCCCTGAGGGTGTTCCGAAGCATTCTCGTGGTCTGCACCGGCAATATCTGCCGCAGCCCGATGGCCGAGCAATTGCTGCGCGAGAGTGTCGCCGGCAAAGGCATGGCGGTCAGTTCCGCCGGCACCGGCGCGATGGTCGGCTGGCAGGCGGACGAGCTGGCGCGGCAGGTGATGCGGGAACACGGGCACGACATCGCGGCGCATCGGGCGCAGCAGATCACGTTGCCGATGTTGACGGCCAGCGACTTGATTCTGACGCTCGACCAGACGCACTCGGACTGGATCAATTCGCGCTACCCGCAGTTTCGCGGGCGTGTATACAAGTTATTGAAATGGCAAAAAAACATGGACGTCGAAGACCCGTACATGCGACCCAAAAAGGCGTTTGAGCGCGCCTATGCCGACTGTCTCCGCGGGGTCGACGACTGGCTGCTCAAGCTGGCTTGAGGCCATCGGGTATAATGCAAGGCCGTCTCGCAGACGACCCTAGATGTCCAGAAAGCTTTATCTCATTACCTACGGCTGTCAGATGAATGAGTACGACTCGGCCAAGATGGCCGACGTCCTGCATCAATCGCATGGGTACGAACGCACCCAACTCCCGGAAGAAGCCGACCTGCTGCTGCTCAATACCTGCTCGATCCGCGAGCGGGCGCAGGAAAAGGTGTTTTCGGAGTTGGGCCGCTGGCAGAAGTGGAAAGCCGAGGTGCCGGGCCGCGTGATCGGTGTCGGCGGCTGTGTCGCCAGCCAGGAAGGCGAGGCCATCGTCAGCCGCGCGCCGCATGTCGACATCGTCTTCGGGCCGCAGACCCTGCACCGTTTGCCGCAACTGCTGGATCAGACGCGCGGCAGCGCCGGGCCGGCGGTGGATATCAGCTTTCCCGAGATCGAGAAATTCGACCGCTTGCCCGAGCCGCGTGCCGAAGGGCCGACGGCGTTCATCAGCATCATGGAAGGCTGCTCAAAATATTGCACCTTCTGCGTCGTGCCTTATACCCGCGGCACCGAAGTCAGCCGGCCGCTGGACGACGTGCTGACCGAATGCGCGCAGCTGGCGGACCAGGGCGTGCGCGAAATCACGCTGCTCGGACAGAACGTCAACGCCTATCGCGGCCGCATGGGCGACACCCGCGAGTATTGCGATCTGGCGCTGCTGGTGCACTATGTCGCGCGCATCCCCGGCATCGAGCGCATCCGCTACACCACCTCGCATCCCAATGAATTCAGCGACGCGCTGATCGAGGCTTTTGCCGAACAGCCGAAGCTGGCCAATGCCCTGCATCTGCCGGTGCAGTCGGGTTCCGACCGCATCCTCGGCATGATGAAGCGCAACTACACGCGCGCGCAGTTTCTCGACAAGATCCGCCGCGTGCGCGCGCTGCGCCCGGACATCTCGCTGTCTTCGGATTTCATCATCGGCTTTCCCTCGGAAACCGAAGATGATTTTCAACAGACGATGGACTTGATCGAACAGGCCGGCTGCGATTTTGCCTACAGTTTTCTCTACAGTCCGCGCCCCGGCACACCGGCCGCAAACCTGCGCGACAACGTGCCGCTGGCCGACAAGCAGCGCCGCCTGCAGGTCTTGCAGGCACGCATCCGCGAACTGGACGCCGCCTACAAGCAGGGGCTGGTGGGCAGCACGCAGCAAGTCCTGGTCGAGCGCGCAGCGACACGCGGTCAGGGTCAGATCGCCGGACGCACGTCCAGCAACCGCGTGGTGAATTTCGACGGTTCGCTGGCCATGATCGGTCAGCTGGTGGATGTGGTCATCACCGAAGTGCAGCCTAATTCGCTGCGCGGCGTGTTGGGCATGCCGTATGCGGGTCGTTCGAGCGGCGCCGGTTGCGCCGTGAATGATGCCGTCGGGATTTTCCCATGAGCGCCCCCCAACGAAGCCTGACCGCGCGGCTGGATGTGGTGTTTGCGCCCGACGACGGGCAAAGGATCGCCAATCTCAGCGGGCCGTTCGACGCGCACCTGCGCCAGATCGAATTGCGTCTGGGCATCGAGATACACAGCCGCGGCAATCAGTTTCAGTTGACCGGCGCCCGCGGTGATATCGCCCGCGGCGAAGCGATCCTGACCGCGCTGTTCAACCAATCGGCGGAAGAAGTCATCACCACCGAACTGGTGCATCTGGCGCTGGCCGAGCACGCCGACCCGATCGTCACCGAACTGGCGATGGCGGAGGAATCGACGCAGGGCGAAATCGTGATTCGCACCAAGCGCGGCGTCGTGCGCGGGCGCAGTCCGCACCAGAAACAGTATCTGAAAAATATTGCCACGCACGACCTCAGCTTCGGCATCGGCCCGGCGGGCACCGGCAAGACCTATCTGGCGGTGGCCAGCGCCGTCAATGCGCTGGAACGCGACCGCGTGCGGCGCATCGTGCTGGTGCGGCCGGCGGTCGAAGCCGGCGAGAAGCTGGGGTTCCTGCCGGGCGACATGGCCGACAAGATCAATCCCTACCTGCGGCCGCTGTACGACGCGCTGTACGAAATGCTGGGCTTCGAGAAGGTTTCGCGGCTGGTCGAAAAAAGCGTGATCGAAGTGGCGCCGCTGGCGTTCATGCGCGGTCGCACGCTGAATGAAGCGTTCATCATCCTCGACGAAGCGCAGAACACCACGGTCGAGCAGATGAAGATGTTTCTGACGCGCATCGGTTTTGGCAGTGTCGCGGTGGTGACCGGCGACGTCACCCAGATCGATCTGCCGCGCCACGAAAAGAGCGGCCTGCGCCACGCGATGACTGTGCTCGATGGCGTGGCCGGCATCGCGTTCTCGCCGTTCAAGAAGGAGGACGTGGTGCGCCATCCGCTGGTGCAGGCCATCGTCCATGCTTATGAACTGCATGAGCAGGATGCGCCCTGACAATGAACGAAGTCACAGTCCAGCGCGTGGTCGCTGCGGCGGGCATCCCTGCGGCATCCAGCCTTCGCCATTGGGCGCGCGCGGCGCTGAAAAAATCCGGTGGCATCGTCATTCGCATCGTCGATGAAGCCGAGAGTCGCGAGTTGAATCACCGCTACCGGCAAAAAGACAAACCGACCAATGTGCTGTCTTTTGCCTACGATCAGGACGACGCAAGCGGCCCTCACCCCAGCGCCGGCGGTTCCCCCCTCTCCCGAAAGCGGGAGAAGGACGATGGCCACCGTGCGGCGGAACTTGTCCTGGGCGATCTGGTGATCTGCGCGCCGGTCGTTGCGCGCGAAGCGCAGGAGCAGCACAAAGAGATTCGCGCTCACTGGGCGCACATGGTGGTGCATGGCTGTCTGCATCTGCAGGGCCACGATCACGAGCAGGACGTACAGGCGGCAGCGATGGAAGCGCTGGAAGTCCGTATCTTGGAGCAATTGGGATTCGACAATCCCTATCTGGAAACATGAACGACGAACCCGACAGTACGCAAGATCACACCGCCGCCCGCTGGTGGCATCGCCTGACCCAGCGCATGGGCGGCGCCCTGCGCACGCGCGAGGATCTGCTGGAACTGCTGCAGGAAGCGCGCAGTGCCGAGTTGATGGATGCCGATGCGCTGACCATGTTCCAGGGCGTGCTGGAGACCGCGGAAACGCAGGTGCGCGACATCATGGTGCCGCGCGCGCAGATGGTGGTGGTGGAGCGCGACTGGGCGCTGGAGCAGTTGCTGCGGGTGGTGGTGGAATCGGGCCACTCGCGCTTTCCGGTGATCAGCGATTCCAAGGATGAAATCGTCGGCATCCTGCTGGCCAAGGATTTGCTCAAGTTCACCTCGACCGTGCCCGGATTCGATGCCGGTACCTTCGATCTGGGCCGCATGCTGCGGCCGGTGGCGTTCATCCCCGAGAGCAAGCGCGTCAACATGCTGCTCAAGGATTTTCGCAAGGGTCGCAATCACATGGCGCTGGTGGTGGACGAGTACGGCGGCGTCGCCGGACTGGTGACGATCGAGGATGTGCTCGAAGAAATCGTCGGCGAGATCGACGATGAGTACGACGAGGCCGAGAGCGCGCCGATCCTCAAGCAGGACGAGCGGCGCTATCTGGTCAATGCGCTGACGCCGATCGAGGACTTCAACAAATATTTCGGCAGCGAGTTTTCCGACGAGGAATTCGATACCGTCGGCGGGCTGGTGATGCACCGTTTCGGCCACATGCCCAAGCGTGGCGAGAGCGTGCGCATCGGGCGCTTCAGCTTCAACGTGCAGCGTGCGGACAGCCGGCGCCTGCACATGCTGCAGGCGACGATTTCGCCGGGCTGAGGACTGAAACCCGCCACCCGCTGTACCGGATTCAGGAAGTAATGCTGTTATTATTTATATAATATAAATATAATAATTTAATATTATATAACATTGTTTGCGATCTAGCGATCTTTACTTGTGCAGAGCGGGTGACGTGTATGCGCCGATTTTGCATTCCCAACCGCCTGAGCGCGGGACTCGCGGCAGTGCTGGGCGTGGCGGCGACGCTGGGCTTTGCGCCGTTCGGCCTTTGGCCATTGGCGCTACTGGCGCTGGCGGGGCTGTTCGCGATCAGCGCCGGCGCCAGCACGCGTCGCGCGCTGTGGCTGGGCTGGGTGTTCGGGTTCGCGCACTTCGCCTCCGGGGTTTACTGGGTCTATATCAGCACTCATGTCTACGGTGGCGCGCCGGCGTGGCTGGGGCTGGCGCTGGCGGTGGTGTTGTCCGGCTACCTCGCGATCTATCCGGCGCTGGTGCTGGCGCTGACGGCGCGACTGCGCCTGCATCAGCGCGCGGCCGGCTGGTGCGCGGTGCCGGCGCTGTGGCTGTTGATGGAATTGCTGCGCGGCTGGGTTTACAGCGGTTTCCCCTGGCTGAGCCTCGGCGCGATCACGCTGGATACGCCGCTGCAAAAACTCGCGCCCCTGATCGGCGTGCACGGACTTTCCGCGGTCGTCGTGCTGCTGGCCTGGGCACTGGCGCGGCTTGGTGCCGGACGTCAGCCGGCAGTGGCGATTGCCGTGCTGCTGTCGCCGCTGCTGTGCCTGCTGCTGCCGCTACCCGCGCAGTGGACGCAGGCGAGCGGCAAGCCGATGCGCGTCGCGATCATCCAGGGCGATATTCCGCAGGATCAGAAATGGTTGCCGGAAATGAAACTGCCGACGCTGGCGCGCTATCGCCAGATGACCCTGGACGCTGATGGTGCCGATCTCATCGTCTGGCCGGAGGCGGCGATGCCGGCGCTGTACGACGACATCGCGGATGACTACCTGGCGCCCCTGTCCGCGCAGCTGCAAGCGCAGGGCAGCAGCCTGCTGGCGGGCATGCTGCGCGAGTCGGATGACGGCAAGCAGTACTACAACACGGTTTACGCGCTGGGCGCCAGCAGCGGCCACTACGACAAGCGCCACCTGGTGCCGTTCGGCGAATATTTTCCAATCCCGGATTGGTTGTTGCCGCTGATGGATGTGCTGGGCGTGCCATTTTCAAATCTCGGCTTCGGCGCCGCGCAGCAAGCGCCGATCAAAGTCGATGGGCAGGTGATCGGTATCGCCATCTGTTTCGAGGACGTGTTCCCGGATGAATACCGGCATACCGCGGCGCAGTCGGTCATGGTGGCTAACGTCACCAATGACGCATGGTTCGGCCACTCGGGCGCAGCGGCGCAGCATCTGGCGATCGCCCGCATGCGCGCACTGGAAACCGGCCGTGAAGTGCTGCGCGCGTCCAACACCGGCATTTCCGCGATCATCGATGCCAATGGAAGGTTGCAGGCGCAGGCCGGGTTCTTCACGCAGAAAATCCTGCGTGGCGACGTGCAGCCGCGCAGCGGCGAGACGCCCTATGTGCGTTGGGGCGATCGGCCGCTGTGGTGGTTGTCGGTCGTGCTGATTGTGCTCGCCTTCATTCTCTGAGGGCGTAGCTGTTCGGCATCAGTGTCTGTAGGACGGATCGATCCGATCCAGCTTGCGCAGCAACCCCGGCCACGCCAGCGCGCCACCAAGACCACGCGTCACCTGCTTGGCCGCCTTCTGGATGCCGTCGAGGATGGGTTGCGCGATCTGTATCAGTTCGCCGCCGCCCGCTTGCGCACGTACCTGAATCATGCAGGCCGCCTCGAACAGGTACATGAACAGGAACGCATCGGCCGGCGATCCGCCGACGGTCAGCAGGCCGTGATTGCGCAGCATCAGGAAATTGTTGCTGCCGAGATCGCGCACCAGCCGCGGCTTCTCGTCCGGGTTCAGCGCCACGCCTTCGTAATCGTGGTATGCCAGCGACGCCAGCACGAACAGCGATTGCTGCGAGATCGGCAGCAGCCCGTTCTTCTGTGCCGACACCGCGACGCCGTTGACCGAATGCACGTGCATCACGCACTGCGCGTCTTCGCGGCTGGCGTGGATGCAGCTGTGGATGGTGAAGCCGGCCGGATTGATCTCGTAGGGCGAGTCCATTACCTTGTTGCCGTCGAGATCGATCTTCACCAGCGATGAGGCGGTGATTTCCTCGAACATCATGCCGTAGGGATTGATCAGAAAGTGGTGTTCTGGCCCCGAGATGCGCGCGGAAATGTGGGTGAATACCAGATCGTCCCAGCCATACAACGCGACCAGCCGGTAGGCCGCCGCGAGATTGACGCGGGCCTGCCACTCGGCATTGCTGACGGTGCCGCGCAGGGAATTTTGGGTGGTTGTCATGGGCGTCTCCTTTTCGCGTAATGCTTAAGCTGCCAGAAATCGGGCCACGATGCTAAATTCGCAGCACGTCTTGCTACGGTGACAGTCATGGCGGCAAAAAACGATACCTTGTTCAAGCCTGCGCTGTTCAAGTTCCTGCGCGAGCTCGAGCGCAATAACAACCGCGAATGGTTCAACGCACACAAGCCGCGTTATGAAGCGGAATTGAAGGAGCCCGCGCTGCGCTTCATTGCCGGGTTGGATGCGCCGTTGAAAAAGAATGTCAGCCCGCATTACGTCGCCAGCGCCAAGGCCGTTGGCGGATCGTTGTTCCGCATTTATCGCGACACCCGCTTCTCCGGCGACAAATCGCCGTACAAGACCCATGTCGGCATGACCTTCTTTCACGAGGCGACCAAGGCGGTGGCGCGCGGCAGCGATGGCAGCAACGCCACACCAGGCCGTCTTGACGCGCCGGTCTTTTATCTGCATCTGCAACCTGGCGAGTGCTTCATTGGCGGCGGTGTCTGGCACGGCCAATCGGAGACCGTGAAGCGCATTCGCAACTATATGGTCAACAACCCCGCGAGCTGGAAGAAGGCCACGCGCAGTGCTGCATTCCGCGGGAGCTTCACCTTGGACGGCGATAGCCTGAGCCGCCCGCCCGCAGGTTTCGATGCGGCGCATGAGTTGATTGAAGACATCAAGCGCAAGGATTTTGTCTGTACCGCCAGTTTGAGCGAACAACAGGTCTATGCGCCCGATTTCCAGAAGACCGTGCTCAAGCATTTCGTCACGGCAACGCCGATGATCGACTGGCTCTGCGGGGCGCTGGACCTGGACTTTTGAGCGAGCGCAACTTTATTGCCTTGTTCAATCCACTGGGGCGACAATGTCCCGTTGCTGGTGAAAACATTGAAACGCTAAGGCAACGCTGAATAAGTGTCGCGAGCGAAGGCATCTCGCGCGAGGACGGAGCGCAGGAACCGCAGTGTACAGAGGCGTACATGAGGATTCCGACTACCGCCCTCGCGCGAGATGCCGAGCGTAGTAACTTATTCAGCGTTGCCCTAAATCCAGATCGTTTCGGGCCGAAAGAGCCTGGCATGATTAACGTGCGGAAGGGGACTGCATGCTGAAGATTCTGCCGTATCTGAAACTGGTGGTGGAAAAGAAGGCCTCGGATATCTTCTTTACCGCCGCGGCACCGGCCATGGTCAAGGTCGAAGGCGAAATGTTCGCCGTCGGCAAGACGCTGCTGACCTCCGAGTTCATCCGCGAACTGGCCTACAGCGTCATGGCGCCGGAGCAGCAGGAGCAGTTCGAGAAAGAGCTGGAGATCGATCTGGCGACGCAGGCGGGCGGCCTGGGCCGCTTCCGCGTCAATATTTTCAAGCAGCGCGGCGCCGTCAGCATGGTGATGCGCTACGTGCGCTCGGACATTCCGGCGCTTGAAGATCTGGGCGCACCCGAATCGCTGAAAGACTTGATCATGCTCAAACGCGGCATGATTCTGATGGTGGGCGCGACCGGCACCGGCAAATCGACCACCTTGGCGGCGATGATCAATCACCGCAACGAAAGCACGGCGGGGCACATTCTTTCGATCGAGGACCCGATCGAGTTCGTACACGCCAACAAGCGCTCGATCATCAATCAGCGCGAACTGGGACAGGACACCCTGTCGTTCGAGCGCGCCCTGCAGAGTGCCATGCGCGAGGCGCCGGATGTGATCCTCATCGGC
>JBOICJ010000212.1:0-5100 GCA_050740035.1 Stenotrophobium sp.
GGATGCTGATTGACCGGCACATGCAGCACCATCTGCACGCTGCACATGCTCGCGGCGGTGTAGGTGGAGGTGTATTTCTGCGTCGAGATTTCGGCGACCTCGACATCCTGGCCGTGGAAGAACTCCAACAGATGCACCAGCAGATCCTGCTGCTGCGGCGCGATCACCTCGGCGCCGTAGGGCCGGAATTCCGGTGTCGCCGGGCGCGCTTCGCAGCGCTCGAAGCGAACCTGGAGCTGGAGTTTCTCGGCGATGCCGGGCAGGGCGGTTTCCAGTCGGCCCAGCGCGCTCCAGTTGCCGGAGACGACCATGTTCGCCGCCAGACGGTCGCCGATCGGCGCGATGCGGCAATCCTCCACTTCGCAGCCGCGCTCGCGGATCGCGCGGAACAGCTCCAGCGGCACGCCCGGACGCATGCGCGAAAGGGCGGAAACGGACAGCAGGTTATCGGTATTGGCGGTGTTGGTGGTCATGGGCGGACGGGAACGAGTGCGCGCAAAGTTTAACGCCCATTGGCGGCATGGCAAGCGTTTTCAGTGCGCCTGCGCCGGGATTCGTCGGGCGTCAACGCTGCATGGCACTGTGGCGCAGGCTATACTGGCCGCTCTCATTTACAGACGCATAGTTGACGCATGATCAAGGGCAGCATCGTGGCCATCGCCACTCCCATGTATCCCGATGGCGGGGTTGATTTCGACAGCCTCGCGGCGTTGACGGAATGGCATATCGCCGAGGGCACCGACGCCATCGTCGCGGTCGGCACCACCGGCGAGTCGGCGACGCTGGATGTGGACGAACACATCGAAGTCATCCGCCGCCTGGTCAAGCAGGCCAAGGGCCGCGTGCCGATCATCGCCGGCACCGGTGCCAATTCCACCAGCGAGGCGATCGAGCTGACGGGCATGGGCAAGGACGCCGGCGCGGACGCCGCGCTGCTGGTGACGCCGTATTACAACAAGCCGCCGCAGGAAGGTCTGTACCGTCATTTCAAGGCGATTGCCGAGGCGGTGGAGATTCCGGTCATCCTCTACAACGTGCCGGGCCGCACCGGTTGCGATATGTTGCCGGCCACGGTCAAGCGCCTGTCGGAGATCCGCAGCATCATCGGCATCAAGGAGGCCAAGGGCGACCTCACGCGCATCCAGGAGTTGCTGGACCTGGGCCTGCCGCGTGATTTTGCGATCTACTCCGGCGACGACGCCACCGCGCGCGAGTCGATCCTGATGGGCTGCCACGGCGATATCTCCGTTACCGCCAATGTCGTGCCGCACGTCATGCACCAGATGTGCGCGGCCGCACTCAAGGGCGATCGGGCGCAGGCCGAAAAGCTCGATGCACGCATCGCCGAACTGCACAAGGTGTTGTTCGTCGAACCCAATCCGATTCCGGTCAAGTGGGCGCTGAACCAGATGGGCAAGGCGCCCGCCGGTATCCGTCTGCCGCTGGTGCCGCTGTCGGCCCATCATCAGAGCGTGGTGCGCGAGGCCCTGCGCGCTGCCGGAGCATTGTCATGAAATTTTTGTTGCTGCCGCTGATCGCCGCCGCGGCCCTGCTCGCCGGTTGCGCCAGCGACGGCAGCGGTCACTGCGGCAGTTCCTTCGATTATCAAAAGGCTGCTTCGCTGACGCCGGTTACGGTGCAGGGGCTCAACACCAATGCCGCGGTCTCGGCGCTGGTGGTGCCGCCGGAGCCGGCCAGTACCGTGCCGTTTGCACGACAAGTCCCGAATCCCAAGAACCCGAGCGATACGCGTACCGTCTGCCTGGATGCGCCGCCGGCCATGCCGCAATATCCGGTGGCGATGCCGGCATCGAGCGTGACCACAACACCCGCCGCGACCGAAGCCAAGCCTGCGCCAGCCGCTGCGCCCGCGCCGGCCATGACGCCGCCGAAGCCTTGATGATGTACGCAGCCGGATCGATTTAAGCTAGAATCCGCGCCCTTCAACGGCCACCCTGCAAGAGGGCGGTCGCGCCTGTATACGGAGAGATGTCCGAGTGGTTTAAGGAGCACGCCTGGAAAGCGTGTATACGGGTCAAACCGTATCGAGGGTTCGAATCCCTCTCTCTCCGCCATTAAATCCGTCATCTTGTGACAGGGTGTCGTGCGTAAAGCGAACGATGATCTGTTGCTATGACGCCTTACGCGCTGCCGCCAGCCGCAGTGCCATCGGATTCAGTGTCTCGCTCGGCTTGGTGACTCACCATCTGCGCGGCTAGTGCGCGCGGAGCGCTTGGGGCGGGTCATCAACGTTGCGGGACCGGGAAACTTCTCGCGGAAGAGTCAGAAAAGCCCGCCGTTGGCGGATTTTTTGTTGGGATTCCGTATCGCGAAGCAGAAAATTCATGGGAGGCAATAGGGATCGCCGAGTGGGACGACGGCGATATTTGATATGACTGCTGGCCCCTGAGAGTTTTTGTTGGCCCGTTCCGAGGTAATGACTCAGCTATGTCTGCGGGTACCAAGCCAGTCCAATGGATTTGCCGGCTCGACGAGCCCGCTCCACCTGCGCAGGCGTTATACCGGATCGCTGTATCGCCGGGCCTTGTAGGTCCCGGTGTCAATGTTGTGCCGGCTGAACAGCTTGTACAGATCGGTGCGATTTCGTCCTGCCAGGCGCGCTGCACGGCTGACGTTTCCTGCGGATAAATCCAGCACCTGACGCAGATAGTTGCGTGTGAATTCGGCGCGTGCCTGGTCCAGCGGAAGTACGCCGTCGCCTTGCTCGCCCAAGCAGTTGCGTATCAGGGCTGCACCTATCACGCGGCCCGGCGATAGTGCCACCGTGCGCTCGACGGTATTGAATAACTGGCGCACGTTCCCAGGCCAGCTGGCACCGATGAGAAGTTCCATTGCTTCGGGCGAATAGCTGCGCCGCGGCGCGCCATTGGTAATGAGTTGTGCCAATTGGTGGGCGACCAGCAGGGCGATGTCCTCACGCCGTTCGTCCAGAGTCGGTATTTGCAGGCGGACAACATTGAGCCGGTAGAACAAGTCTTCGCGGAACTCTCCTGCCGCTACGAGAGTATCCAGGTCGCGATGGGTCGCCGAGATCACGCGCACATCGATTGCGACGGTGCATGTGTCTCCCACCGGGCGTACTTCGCGTTCCTGCAACACACGCAGCAGCTTTACCTGCAGGTTCGATGGCATATCGCCGATCTCATCGAGAAACACGGTGCCGCCTTCGGCGGCGCGAAACAGGCCCTTGTAATCGCTATGTGCGCCGGTAAAGGCGCCGCGTTTATGGCCAAACAGTTCGGATTCCAGTAACTCGGCGGGAACCGCCGCACAGTTGATCGCCACAAACGGCTGTTCGGCGCGCCGACTGGCGCGGTGCACTGCGCGCGCCATCAGTTCCTTGCCGGAACCGCTGGCTCCAGTGATGAGTACCGCTGAGTCCATGCGCGCGACACGCTGCGCATCCTCCAGTACTGCCTTCATCAACGGGCTGCGGGTGACAATACCGCAGGTCCAGTCTGACATGGGTTCGCTAACGGCGAGGTGGCGTTGAAGACAGGCGAGCAGCCGGTCGCGATCCACCGGCTTGACCAGGAAGTCGACGGCACCGGCTTGTGTCGCGCGCACCGCTTCCGGAATGTCGCCATGCGCAGTAAGTATCGCAACCGGCAGGCCTGGATGCTGCTGCTGGATGCGGCTCAACAATTCGATGCCGTCCATATCCGTCATGCGCAGATCGGCCAGCACGAACTGCGGTCTCGCCTCGGCGCATTGGATCAGTGCTTCCGGGCCGGAAGCCGCTACGGCGGTCCGGTAACCCGCGGACTCCAGGCGCAGCGAGAGCACGCGCAGGAGTTTGGCATCGTCGTCTACCAGGAGTATCTGTCTGGGTTCCATGTTTGGCACCTCAATGTTTCTGTTGATCTTGACGGCGTTCGATATCGACCATCATGGTCATGCGCCTCTGCATGTCTGCGACTTCCTTCCGGCAACTATCCGATTCCGCCAGCTCGGCGATGCGCGTGCGTGCCACCGCAGCGAGTCCGGCCGATGGGTGGCGCGCGAGAAGGGCTTTGAGGCGCCGTTGGGCTGCACCCGGATCGTAGCCTGAATGATCCGGGATGCTTTGCAGCAGCGCGACGCGAAGTTCGGCACGTGCCGAAGTCCCGCCGGTACGCGCCGCTTGCCACATCGCTTCGCGTGCCGACGGACTTGCAGACATCGCCTGCGACATAAAATCGAGTTGTGCGCGCGCCGAATCCGGCGCGGCGGGCAGCATGGCACAGCCGGAGGTGCTCAAGGCCAGCGCAGCGATGCCGACCCAGCGCAACAGGATGTCAATTCTGCGGACATGGCCAGACAAGTTTGAAGCGCGCGCCGGGCAGGGCATCCTCCACCAAGGCGCCGCCGCCGTGAGCGTGCGCGGTTTCGTCGACGATCGACAGGCCGACACCGGCTCCCCGTATGCCGCGTTCTTCCGCCTCGGTCCCGCGCACAAACGGCTCAAAAATCCTTTTCTTCTCTTCATCGGGAACACCTCGTCCTTGATCCCTGACCGACAGTTCGCAAGAACCGTCTTCGACCCCGGCGCAAATCTCGATCACGCTGTCCGCCGGGGCATGTTTGAGGGCATTGGTGAAAAGATTGTCCAGTGCCGAGCGCAGCTGCGCACGCTGTCCGAACAGACGGCTGCAATTGAGATCGAGTGCCACCGAAAGCCCGCGCGTACTCATCGGCAGGCGATGTGCCTGAACTACCTCTTCGATGAGACCGGCAATATCAAACCACCCCAGTTCCATCTGACGGTGGCCGCGGCGCCATTCTGCGTAGGTGAGTAAATTCTGGATCAGTCCTTCCAGTTCGTGCGCGGATTCGGCCAGAATCTGCACGACTTCGGTCTGGTCGTCGGTCAACCGTCCCAGAGAACCCTCGTTCAGTAGCGCGGCGCCCTCGATCAGGCTTGCCAGCGGGGTTTTCAATTCATGCGAGACATGCCGCAGGAAGCGGTCCTTGTCGGCGTCAAGCAGGGCCAGGCGGCGGCGGAGCCAGTCCAGACGCTCACCCAGACGGTGCAATTCATGCGGAAAGGAGATGTTGACCGGATCGTCATAATGGCCATGGCCAAGGGCGGCAACACTG
>JBOICJ010000213.1:0-2789 GCA_050740035.1 Stenotrophobium sp.
GCCGCCTTGCGGCAGCACGTCGACGTCGAAGCGCAGGTACTCGCCGTTGATCGTCGCAAAATCCGCCAGCAGATCGCCGCTGCCGGATTGCCCCGCCGGGCGCAGTTGCAACACCTGGCGGTCGCCCATCAGGCTGGCGGCACTGCCGCTGGCGCTGGCCGCCACCGCAACGGATTTTCCTCCGGCGGTCGCCTCACGCTGCACGTTGATGATCAGCACGCCGTGGTTGGCGGCCCGCGTGATGCCGTACTGCTGCGCGATCTCCGGGGTGAATCCGGTGCTGACCAGCGCGGCGTAGTGGACGACATAACCGTTGCTGCGCACGAGCGGTTCGGCGGCACTGGCCGCAGCGGTTTGCAGCAGCAGGAGCGCAAGCAGGCCGAGCCGGGAAAATTTCATTGGCGCCGGACCTCCGGCCCCTGCAGCCGGTACATCGCAATCTCGCTGAACAGGTTCGGCGCCGCACGCGTGCGCAGGCCCTCGCGGTAATTGTGGTCCAGCAGCAGGCGGTGGCTGATGTGCCAGCCGCGCTTGCGGCACAGGTCCTCGAAATCGGCGACCGTACACAGGTGGATATTGGGCGTGTCGTACCAGACCTCCGGCAACGACGCCGTCACCGGCATGCGCCCCAGCGCCAGCGCGCTGCGCACGCGCCAGTGTCCGAAATTGGGGAAGGTGACGATGCCGGTGCGGCCGACGCGCAGGATTTCGGCCAGCGCCTGATCGGGGCGTTGCAGGGCCTGCAGCGCCTGCGTCATCACCACGTAATCGAACGAGCCGGTTTCAAAATCGCGCAGGCCGTCGTCGAGGTCGGCCTGGATCACGTTGACGCCGCGCGCCACGCATTCGGCGACATTGGCCGGGTCGATTTCCAGCCCGTAGCCCTTGACGTCGTGGCTGAGCGCCAGATGCGCCAGCAGGTTGCCGTCGCCGCAGGCCAGGTCGAGGATGCGTGCGCCGGGTTTGATCCAGTCGCAGATCAGCGCCAGATCCGGTCGCAGCACGGACAGTGCCGTGGCGCTCATGTCGGCGCTCCGGTGGCGTGTTGCAGGAATTCGTGCAGCACGCGGTGGTATTGCGGCAGCGGCATCAGGAAATCGTCGTGACCGAGCGCCGAATCGATCAGCGCGTAACTGACGTCGCGGCCGGCGTCGACCAGACTCTTGACGATCTCGCGCGAGCGCGCCGGCGAGAAGCGCCAGTCGCTGGAGAATGCGATCACCAGAAACTTGGCGGTGGCCTGCCGGAACGCGACGGCGAGGTCGTTGTTGAACTCGCGCGCCGGATCGAAGTAATCCAGCGCCTTGGTCATGATCAGATAGGTGTTGGCGTCGAAGCGTTCGACAAACGACTGGCCCTGATAGCGCAGATAGCTTTCGACCTCGAACTCGACGTCGTAGTTGAAGCTGAGCTGATGGGTGCGCTGCACGCGGCCGAATTTGGCGCGCATCGCCGCGTCCGACAGATAGGTGATGTGACCGAGCATGCGCGCCAGCTTCAGCCCGCGCGAGGGCACGACATCGTGGTCGTAGAAATGCCCGCCGTGAAAATCCGGGTCGGACAGGATCGCCTGGCGCGCGATCTCGTTGAAGGCGATGTTCTGTGCGGAAATCTTGGGCGCCGCGGCGATGACCACCGCATGGCGGATGCGCTGCGGCAGGTCGATTGCCCACTGCATCACCTGCATCCCGCCCAGCGAGCCGCCGATCACGGCCGCCCACTGCGCGATGCCCAGATGATCGGCGAGCAGCGCCTGCGAGCGGACCCAGTCGCGCACGGTCAGCAGCGGAAAATCCGGGCCCCAGGGTTTGCCGGTTTCGGGATTGACCGTATTCGGGCCGGTGGAACCCTGGCAGCCGCCGAGATTGTTGAGACTGACGACGAAGAAGCGCGTGGTGTCGATGGGTTTGCCGGGGCCGATCGCACTGTCCCACCAGCCCGGCTTCTTGTCGTCGGCATGGTGATAACCGGCGACGTGATGATCGCCGGACAAGGCGTGGCAGATCAGCAGCGCGTTGCTGCGGTCGGCGTTGAGCGTGCCGTAGGTTTCCACCATCAGGTCGTGGCGCGGCAGGCTGCGGCCGCAATCGAGCAGCAGCGGCTGCTCGATGGCGATTTTTTGCGGCGCGACGAGGCCGACGGAGTCCGGCGCGAGGTCGGTCATTTAACGGAATATTCCCGGCAGCGGAATCAGCCGGCTGATCACCTGCAGCACCAGCATCACCGCCAGCGGCGACAGGTCGAGGCCGGCCATCGGCGGCAGGATGCGGCGCACCGGCCGCAGCAGCGGTTCGTTCAGGCTCCACAGTACGTTGCTGGCGGAGTTGTTCACGCCGGGACCGACCCAGGACAGGATCGCCTGGATGAACAGGGTGAAGGTGTAGAGATTGACCAGCAGCACCGCCAGTTTCAGCAGGGCGTAGAACACCGCCGATAGACCGTTGATCTGGGAGCCGAAGCCGAGCAGGTTGGAGATCAGGTAGACGTAGATCATCGCCAGCACGAACACCACCAGCACCGCGGCGCTGTCGAGGTTGCGCCAGCGCGGCACGACGCTGCGCAGCCAGTCGGCCGGGTAGCGGGTGACCTGCCAGATCAGCTGCGAAATCGGGTTGTAGAAATCCGCCCGCACCCACTGCAACAGGATGCGCAGCAGGAATGCCCACAACAGCAGATCGAACAGCGTCGTCACCAGAAAATAAATGGCGTTGTCGGCGTTGGCGCTCATTACGCGGTTTTCTTCATGTCGTCGCCCAGAGTTTTGCCGCGGGACGCGGCGGCGTTCAGGG
>JBOICJ010000214.1:0-3027 GCA_050740035.1 Stenotrophobium sp.
GTTGTAAGTCGTGGCAAACGCGAGCAATGGCGCAAAACTGCTGCCGCTGACTGTCTTGATGCCGCCCTGCACCGCACCCCCGGCGCCGAGCGTGAACACCGCGCCGGCTTCGTTGCTGGTGTACTGGCAGCCTGTGAGCTGCGTCAGTATGCCGGTGACCTGGGTGCCTGCACTGCGTTGGTCGCCGGCGTCGATGGTGATTGTGTAAGCGAGCGTGCCCGGCTCAATGGACAGCGTCAGTTCCTCGCCCAGCGCGTCGCCACCCTTGTAGCTTGTCGCCGATGACGGCAGATTGGCGCAGCTTGACCCCCCGCCACCGGGCGTCGAACCACCACTGCTGATCGGCGGGTTAGGATGGATGCAGCCGGCCAGCGATATGGACAGGCAGGCGCCGACGATCAGCGCCAGCGCGCCGCGGATGGATAATTCTTGATGAAAGTTATGCATGGGATTTCTCTCTCCGCAGAACGGTACTTAGAACGACAACAGCGTACGCAGGCCGATCGAATTGCCATCATCGATGCCCTGGAAGCTGCCGACCTGGTTATTGGTGGTCCAGTTGACGTAGTTGAGCATCACGCGCGCCCAATCATTGAGGTACCAGTTCAGGCCGACCGTGGTGCTGTGCCCGGTGCCGCCCTTCGGCAGGTTGCGGAAGTCATAACGATCGAGGCGCACGGCCAGTTCGAAGGCACCGATGCCGCCGGAGGTGACCGGCCGCAGGACCTTGGTCGTTCCCCAGACGCCGGAACGCGACGAGAAGCCCGGCTTCTCGCCGGTGATCAGCCAGCCCGCCGACCATGACTGGCCGGTGCGATCGCTGACATCGGTAACGGCGGAGTCGATGGTCCGCTTGGTGTACTCGGCAAAGCTCCAGAAGCTGCGATAGACACCACCGAGTTCGTAGCCATAGGCCTCGTCCTGCGTTGGATTGGTGATCGAACTCGCCGACACGCGCAGATTGTCATTGAAGTGTTGTGCAATGCGCGGCGTGTTGTTGATCGTCGCGACGTCTTTCCCCATGGTTTCGTAGTAATACCAGGCGCCAAGATGGATAAAGCCATTAGCGGTCTTGACCGGGTTATAGGTGCCACGGATCGAGTACATCACCGAATCGCTGGCTGTGCCAACATTGTCGAGATCGTCGCCGGTAATGCTGCCACCGATGTGCCAATTGTTGCCATAGACCCTCACCCCGCTGCCAAGGCCGTAGTAGCCATTGACTCCGGCGCCAACGGCGGCGACCGCGTTGCGTTCCATGAACGGCAAGCGCGATTCAGTGCTGGAGCCTTCGATGCTGCGATCCTTGAGATGATTGCCGGCGTAGAACTCCACCGGCAGGCTCAACACGCGCGTATCCCACGACAGGTAGGCATCCTTGACTGCAGTGACGTTGTCGACGAAATCAACGTCAAGCTTGTAGCCGAGAGCGCCAATATTGCCGGAAGCGCCCAAGCGCAGCGCCTCGGCTTCGGTGCCGGAGATGTTGCGAGCGGCATAGGACGAACCACTCGTTGTCGAGTAGTCGAACCCCAGGCGACCACGCGGCTGGAACGTGAAGAAACCATCGGTGCTCCGGAACTCGGGCGAGCCATGCGTCCATCGCACATTGCCGCCGCTGCCGCCGACACCACCATTGGCGAGCGCTGTAACCTGCGCCTGCAATGCGTCGATCTGACTCTGCTTGGAATCGGCAATCGCTGCTTCAACTTCAGCATTGCTCATTGTTGCCTGCGCAGCAGCGGCTGGTGCCGCAGTCGTCTTCTTTGCCGTTTCGATCACAACAAGACGTTTCTTCAGCTTCTCGATCTGTGCAGACTGCTTCTGCAACAGCTTCATCAGCTCGGCATTGTTTGGCTGACCGGCGGCGAAGGCAGGGATGCTTGCGATGAGCAACGCGCCGCTAGCAAACGCGGCGAGCACGGTCTTTCGATAGGGAATCATAGAGTCTCTCCTCAGTACTTGGAATTTTGGGGACGGCGTACTCACTGGTCCTCGCCCTCATCCGCATCGCGGACGCTGCTGTCGAATTTTTGCTTGGCTACGCTACCAATCGGCGTTGACAGCTGTGTCAGTGTCATGAAACCGTGACTGCGCGCCCAGGTTGCGAACAGGCGCGGCCACTGCGCGGTCAGCGTACCCGGCGCACCCAGGCCCCAGCCGTGGCCACCGGTTTCAAAAATGTGCATCTCGACCGGCACCTTGTCGTGCTTGAGTGCGTTGAACATCACCATGCTGTGCCCGACGTTGGCAATCGGATCATCGGCGGCGTGTGCCAGGAAGGTCGGCGGCGTGTCGCGTGTGACGTGCAGCTCTGCCGAATAAGCGTCGTCGGCATCTTTCTGCGTGGCGTTCAGCTCACGGCGTGAACGCGTCGTGCCGAGATCGCCCTTCATCGAGATCACCGGATAGATCAGGCCGACGAAATCGGGACGCGCCGAGAGCTTATCGGCGGCATCAATCGGGTCGTAGAGCCTGTCGCCGAAGCGCGTTGCGGTGATCGCCGCCAGATTGCCGCCGGCCGACAGGCCGATCACGCCGATCTTGTGCGGATCGATGCCCAGTGCCGCGGCATGCTCACGCAGCACACGCACCGCGCGCTGGCCGTCCTGAAACGGCGCGACCGCCTTCCAGCCGTCGGCGGGCAGGCGGTAGTACAGCACAACCGGTGTCACGCCGAGTGCCGACAGCCATTGCGCAACCGGAATGCTCTCGCTGGCGATCTGGATACGGAAATAACCGCCACCGCCCATGATGATGACCGCCGTGCCGTTCGGATGCTCGGGCTTGTAGACTTCGATGCGCGCGCGGCTGATGTTCATTGCCGCGCCCAGGCCCTTGCCTTCGCTGCCAACCCGCTCAGAGCCGCGCGTCGGACCATTCGCTGCGACCGAGGCCGGCCACAGATCGAGCACGTCGTGACTAGTACCGGCCGCAGTCGCCGGACCGATCATCAACAAGCAAGCAAGCACACCCAGGTACGGGGCCAACAGGTTAAGCCGGTTCTTCATTGCCGCTCTCCTCAGT
>JBOICJ010000215.1:0-6590 GCA_050740035.1 Stenotrophobium sp.
TCGAGCCGGGCGTTGGACTTGTGCACGATCTGGTTGACCGCGAACGGTGCGGCCGGTTGTTCGGGGTGCGCCTCGTTCCACGCCGCCAGTTCGGTGGTGATGCGCTTGAGCCAGTCTTCCAGCACCGGTGCGGGGCGCGCATTGAGCGCCGGAAACGAGCCGACCACGCCGGCCTTGCACTGGGCGATGACCAGGTCCGGGTTGGAAACGATGAACAACGGCGAGCCAATGACGGGCAATGACAGATTGCGCAGGATGGCGGGCAGGGACATAACGGCGGTTTCCTGAAAAATTTTGAGCGCGCAGTGTATGCGAGCGCGCCGGGTATCGGGATTACCCTCGACGGGGTCAGGGACGGTTGCGGCCGAGCTGGTCGTGGCTGGAGACCCAGTCGCCGGCGAGCACGGCGCTGGACAGCGAGATCTCGCCGGCGAGTACCGTCCCGGCACAGATTTCCGCGAATTTCCCGACCTTGCCTTGGCCGTAGCAGCCCAGCAGTTCGAGGCATTCGCGCTGCGTCGCCAGGCCGGTGCCGCCGCCGTAGGTGGCGACGATCAGCGAGGTCAGCGTGATCGACCAGTAGTAATCGCCATTATCGAGCAGCTGCACGTAGGTGGTGGCGGCGTGCGATTCGGCGACATTGGCGACATCCTGGCCGGTGGCGATGAACAGGGCGGTGAGCCCATTGGCGGCGTGCGCGCCGTTGTTGGCGGAGCCGGCCATGAAGGCGCCGGCATGCGAAATCTGCCGGACGTAAAACAGATCCCTGGCGCTGACGCCCATGATGCGCTGCAAAGCCTCGTCCTTGAGCACCGCCTCCGCCACGACGCGTTTGCCGCGCGTCAACAGGGTGTTGATCTGCGAATGCTTCTTGTCGGTGTCGATGTTGCCGGAAAGGATGAAGTGCGGACGATCGGGATGCGCCTGCCGTATCCACTCGCAGGCGGCCAGCGTCGCCTTGCCGACCATGTTCTGGCCGGCGGCGTCGCCGGTGCTGTAGTTGAAACGCAGGTAGCGCAAAGGTCCGATGGCGTACTGGCCGATGTCTTGCAACTTACCGACGCGGGTGGTGGCTTCCGCTATGGATTTGATGCCGTCAAAATGCGCCGTCACCCATTCGCCGAATTTGCGCGCCGTCAGCGCATTGTCGAAGATGAACACTGGCGAGCGCTGCATGTGCGCCTCGACCACCGTAGTTTTGACGCCGCCGCACTCGGCAAGCAGGCGCATGCCGCGGTTGTAACTGGCCACCAGCGTGCCCTCGGTGGCCGCCATCGGGATGTAGAAATCGCCGCGTGCGTGTTCGCCGTTGACGTGCAGCGGCCCGGCCAGACCGATCGGCACCTGCGCCACACCGCTGAAATTCTCGATGTTGCCGGGCAGCAGCGCCGGATCGAAACTGTATTCGCCGACATGATGCAGTGCGCTGCCACTGTGCGCGCTTGCGAACGCACGCCGCTGTGCCGCCATCTCGCGGGTGTAGTCGTTAGCTTTGTCGCGCGGAATTCTGATGTGCGGGCGGTCGCTTGGATCGGCACTCATGCGGCTAACTCCTCTGGGTCTGCGGAAACTTCGTTGCGCAGCTTGCACGTCCCGCTACAGCCGGAACATTGGCTGCAACGACTGCCTGCGAGTGTCGGCAGGGGAGCTGGCTTATCCGCGTCTGCGGATCAGACCATCGTCGAGCAGCTGATTGAAATGATCGGCCAGGGTCTGCTCCAGCGGCCGGTACTTCAACTTGAGTTCACGGCGGCTTTTGCTGCTGTCGAAATGCAGCGGATGACCGACGTTGAGTTCGACGTATTTGCGCGTCAGACCGGCCATCGGTGCCGCCAACCAGACCATGAGCTTGGGCGCCTGAAATAACGGGAATTTGTACTTGCCACCGAAGCGTTTGCGCAACAGGCGGCCCATTTCCAGCGGAGTGGAGTCGCCGGCGCTGATGGCGTGACGGCCCTGTGCCTGCGGCGTGAACCCGGCCTTGAAATGCGCCTGTGCGACATCGCGCACGTCGGCCACGCCCATCGGCAGGTCAGGTGCGGCGGGGAACATGGTGCCGTTGGTCAACTGCTTGATGAAAACCAGGCTGGTGGAGGCGCTGGCCCGGGTCAGCGAAGGTCCCAGCACCAGACCGGGATTGATCGTCACCAGATCCCAGCGCGACTGTTTTTTCTGGATGGCCCAGGCTTCTTTTTCGGCCGAGACCTTGGAGTAGGGGTAGGGCTGATGTTCGAGGCTGCTGGAGGTATTCCAGTTGCTTTCATCCAGTGTGTGGTTGGGCGCGTCTTTCGCGTCGATATTGTCGCCGTAGATCGCCGCTTCACTGCTGGTCAGCACGACACGTTTGACGCTGGCGCAGCGGTTGGCCGACTCCAGCACATTGCGCGTGCCTTCCACCGCAGGCCGCACCAGGTCTTCGTAGGCATCCTTGATGCCGCTGATGACGAATGGCGAGGCGGTGTGCATCACCAGTTCGCAGCCTTGCATCGCAATATCGAAGCTGCCGGATGTGAGCAGATCGGCGGCAAACAATTTAAGTTTGTCGGGATGCGCGGCCGCGAGCTTGTGCAAGTGCTCCAGACCTTTTTTCTTGTGGGGATCGCGCACGGTGCCATGCACGGTGTGGCCGGCTTCCAGCAGGTCCTTGACCAGCCAACTGGCGATGTAACCGGCCGCGCCGGTGACCAGCACCGGCGCGGAGGAATTGATTGTGGTCATGCGGCGCCCCTAAAACGATTGATCCGGATGAATCAGATATCCCCGCGGATTTCCAGATTCAGGTTGACGCGCAGCGCGGCCAGCGTGCCGATGGCGCCCGACAGCAGGTAGATGCCGACATAGCCGACGCCCAGATGTGTCGTCAGCTCAAGCGCGACCAGTGGTGCAAAAGCCGCGCCGATCAGCCAGCCCATGTCCGAGGTGATGACCGCGGCGCTGTAGCGGAACGCGCTGGGGAATCTGGAATTGACCGCGCCGGCCGACTGCGCATAGGAGAAACCGAGCAGTGCAAAGCCGATCAGGATGAACAGATAACCGCCGGTGGTGGTGCCGGACAGCAACACCGCCGTCCAGCCGCTGTAGACCGCGATCAGCACGGCCGCGATACCCAGCGTATTGCGGCGTCCGATACGATCGGCGACGACACCGGAAATCATCATGCAGGGGATCGAGATCACCGCGCCAACGATCTGAATCAGCAGGAAGTTGCCGACGGACTGCTGTGTGAACAGCACCGCCCAACCCAGTGCAAACACCGTAACCAGATGAAATAGCGCATAGCTGGCCAGCGAGGCAAACGCGCCGCTGAGGATGTTGCGCTTCTGGGTGCTGAGCAGATCGCCGAGCGGCGCAGGCTCGAGTTCGCGGGTTTTCAGAATTTGGGTGTATTCAGGCGTCACCACCAGGCGCAAGCGTGCGAACAAGGCGACAACGTTGATCGCAAACGCGACATAAAACGGATAGCGCCAGCCCCAGTCGAGGAAATCGGCAGTGGACAGGCTGCCGTGCAGATAGGCAAACAGCGAGGCCGCGAGGATAAAGCCGATGGGGGCGCTGATCTGGGAGATCATGGCGTACCAGCCGCGCTTCTTCTCTGGCGCACTCAGGGCCAGCAGTGACGGTAGACCATCCCAGCTGCCGCCGACGGCCACGCCCTGAGCGATGCGAAACAGGGCCAGTAGCACGATGGCGGCCTTGCCCAAGCTGTCATAACTCGGCAGGAAGGCGATACCGGCCGTGGCGGTGCCCAGTGCGAACAGCGCGGTGGTCAATTTGACCCCACGGCCATAATGATCGTGAATCAGACGGAAAATCCATGCGCCGAAAGGTCGCGCGATGAAGGCCAGTGAAAACAGCGTGAACGCATAAAGCATTCCGTCTACTGGCGACGCAAACGGGAAAAACACCGAGGGGAACACCATCACCGTGGCGATGGCGAACACGAAGAAATCAAAGTGCTCCGAGGTGCGGCCGATGACCACACCCACCGCGATGTCGCTGGGCGCGACCTTGTGCGGATCGACGTGAATGATACGCGTGCGCCCTGCGATGGTGCCTGCCGAAGAGCCAGTAGATGGGGTTTGGGGTGTAGACATATCGTCCTCGACTAGGGCTTTGCTTCACTCGTGGTTCTTTCAGGCACAGCAGGCGGCGGTCCCGGATAGTGCACCCTTGTAGACCAAAAGCCTGCGTGACAGGCGCTAATTATGCCAGAGGTAGGGCCAATACCAATCAAGTGCGTTGTTCCGAACGATTTTATTTTCACATGACGCCTGAGAAACATATAATGTGTATCCGTTCCTTACCGCGACAGTTCCGTCATGCCCACAAAACTCAAGCGGGTTCTGATGCTTGCGCCGCTGACCGTGCTCCTGAGCGGCTGCGGCTTGGTTGTCATGCACCCCTCAGGGGATGTCGCCCTGCAGCAACGCGACCTGCTGATCGCGGCGACGGTGCTGATGTTGTTCATCATCGTGCCGGTGATGATTGCCATCGCCGTGATTGCCTATCGCTACCGCGAATCGAATCCCAAGGCGGCCTACGCACCGGAATGGGAGCATTCGACCAAAATCGAGCTGCTGATCTGGGCGGCACCGCTGGTGATCATCATCGCGCTCGGTGCGATGACCTGGATCGGCACTCACACGCTCGACCCGTATCGCCCCGTGGCACGCGTCAGCGCGACGCAGGCGTTGGCGCCGAGTACGACGACGCTGAATGTCGATGTGGTCGCGATGGACTGGAAATGGCTGTTTATCTATCCCGATTATGGCATCGCCACGGTCAACCAACTGGCCGCACCAGTCAACATGCCGATCCATTTCCGCATCACCGCCTCGGATGTGATGAACTCTTTCTACATCCCCGCGCTGGCAGGTCAGATCATGGCGATGCCGGCGATGGAGACGCAGTTATCTGCGGTCATCAACAAGCCCGGCGATTATCTGGGCATTTCCGCGAATTACAGCGGCGAAGGTTTTTCGGGGATGAATTTCCGTTTCCTCGGCCAGAGCGATGCCGACTTCAAGCAATGGGTGCAGACCATCAAGTCCGGTGGCGGCAATCTGGGACGTGACGAATATCAGGTTCTGGCGCGTCCCAGCAGCAACGAGCCGGTGCGGCACTACGCCCAGGTTGCGCCTGATCTCTACAACGCCGTGCTCAACCGCTGCGTAGACCGCAGCAAGCAGTGCTTGAACAAAATCATGGAAATCGACGCCAAAGGCGGCGTCCCGTTAGCGGAATAGCGCTTTTGATCGTGCCGAATATCAAGCCGGCCGCAGGCTGCCCGACGCAACTTTCGAGATAGAAACATGCAAGATCGTTCTGAACTGATGAACATTCTCCTCGGCCGTCTGAGCTTGCACGCCATTCCCTATGATGTGCCGATTCTGGTCTGGACTTTCGTGTTCGTCGCGCTGGGTGGCGTGGCCCTGCTGGCGGTCATCACCTACATGGGCAAGTGGGGCTACCTGTGGCGCGAATGGTTCACCAGCATCGATCACAAGAAGATCGGCATCATGTACATGGTGCTGGCCATCATCATGCTGCTGCGCGGGTTCTCCGACGCCATCATGATGCGCATACAGCAGGCGATCGCGTTTGGTGGATCAACCGGCTATCTGCCGCCGGAACATTACGATCAGATCTTCACCGCGCACGGCGTGATCATGATTTTCTTCGTGGCGATGCCGATGATCGTCGGCCTGATCAACATCGTGATGCCGCTGCAAATCGACGCGCGCGACGTCGCGTTCCCGTTCCTCAACAACTTCAGCTTCTGGATGACGGTGGTCGGTGCGGTGCTGATCATGATGTCGCTGTTCGTCGGCGAGTTTGCGCGCACCGGCTGGCTGGCCTATCCGCCCTTATCCGAATTGCGATATAGCCCCGACGTCGGCGTCGATTATTACATCTGGGCCTTGCAGATCGCGGGTATTGGCACGTTGTTATCCGGCATCAACATGGTGGTGACCATCATCAAGATGCGCGCGCCGGGCATGACGCTGATGAAGATGCCGGTGTTCACCTGGACCGCGCTGTGCACCAACATCCTGATCGTTGCCGCGTTCCCGGTGTTGACCGCGGTGCTGGCGCTGCTGGGGCTGGACCGCTACCTCGGCACGCATTTCTTCACCAATGATTTCGGCGGCAACATGATGATGTACGTCAATCTGATCTGGATCTGGGGTCACCCCGAGGTCTATATCCTGATCCTGCCGGCGTTTGGCGTGTTCTCGGAAGTCGTGCCGACTTTTTCCGGCAAGCCGCTGTTCGGCTACGCCTCGATGGTCTACGCGACCATGGCCATCGCCATTTTGTCGTATCTGGTGTGGCTGCATCACTTCTTTACCATGGGTGCGGGCGCCAGCGTCAATTCGTTCTTCGCCATCACCACCATGATCATCTCCATTCCCACGGGGGTGAAGATTTTCAACTGGCTGTTCACCATGTATCGCGGCCGCATCCGCTTTACCGTGCCGATGCTGTGGACCCTGGGCTTCATGTTCACTTTCGTCATCGGCGGCATGACCGGCGTCATGCTGGCAGTGCCGCCGGCCGACTTCGTGCTGCACAACAGCCTGTTCCTG